>NZ_JBHUUX010000077.1:0-24403 GCF_042670845.1 Promicromonospora sp. NPDC057138
TGTATAAGAGACAGGACCTGGGTCTCGACAAGCCCGACCACCGACAGCGCAGCGGCTAGCCCTGCGACGCCGCCCAGGTGTCCAGGTCGGTCTGGATGGACTTCCGTGCGTCCTCGTAGCCCGCCTCTTCCAGCTTCTGCCGCATCTCGTCGATGGCGGCGGCCGGGTCGTCGAACTTGCCGTACTGGAGCTGCGGGATGTACTCGGAGAGCACCGCACCCATGGCCGCCAGCGTGGGATCGATCATGTCCTTGTTCACGATGAGGGTCGAGTACGGGTAGTCCTTCGCCCCGGCGTCGAGCTGGTCGTAGATCTCCTGCTTGTTCGGCGCGTCCGTGACCCGGTCCGGCTCGAACTCGTCCATGCGGCCGGCCCAGAAGTTCGCCCCCAGGGCGTCGGTGGACGAGTCATAGCCCTTGGGGTAGCCGAGCTTGCCGTCGTCGGTCATGACGTAGTCGGTGCCCTCGATGCCGAAGTTGAGCAGCTTGTAGTCCTCCTCGTCGTTCCGCAGGAGGTCGTAGACCTGGAGCGCCTTCTCGGGGTTCTGCGAGGTGGCGTTCACGGCCATGGCTCCGTGCGTGAGGATGTCCCGGAAGTAGTTCCCGTTCTCCTCACCCCAGTAGAAGAACTTCGGGTCCGACCCGGGCTGCTTCTTGGTCATGTTGTCGACGATCGTGCCGATGAAGGTCTGCGCGTGGTGCTGGTCCGTGCCGGAGAGGCCCGCGTAGAACTCTTCGCGCGTGTCGCCGTCGTAGTTCAGCGCGTCCTCGCGCCAGACGCCGATGTCGTTCCACTTCTTCGCCAGCTCGGCGGCCTGGAGGAGCTCGTCACCCTCCATGTACCAGGACCCCACGGTGTTGGGGTCCGACTCCGTGGTCTGGAACGGGAAGTAGTTGCCCGCGGCGACCTGCTGGATCGTCTGGCCGTCGGTGTGCCCCTGGAGATATCCGGTCAGCGCGGCGTCGTTGGTGCCCGCGACGTCCCAGGGGTAGGCGTCCTTCTCGTTCTCCTTGACCCACTCGAAGTACTTGGTGAAGTCCTCGAACTTCGTGATCGTGCCGTCCTTGAAGCCTGCCTTCTTGGCCCAGTCGCCGCGGTAGAAGAACCCGTGGTTGGTCCACTGGGTGAAGTTGTCCTCGGGGATGAACTGGATCTCACCGTCGAGCTTGGTCAGGTCCCAGTCCCCCTTCGCGTCGACCTGCGCCCACGTCTTCGGCGCGTTCTCCTTCAGCATCTCCTCGGTCAGCGGGAGGAAGGCGCCCTTGTCGGCGTTCTCCCAGGCAAAGAGCCAGTCCGTTGCGGTGGTGATCAGATCGATGCTGTCGTCGCCCGCGAGGAGCTGGGTGTTGTACTGGGTCTGCCAGTCGGCCCACTCCACGTAGAACAGCTTGAGGTCGGCGTTCGCCTCCTTCTCCAGCCGCACGTTCAGCTTCTTCAGCATCGCCTCCAGGCGACCGTTGGTGGGCTTGTCGCCCAGCACGAGCATCGTGATGGTGGTCGGTTCCGCGGACTCCTCGGCGCCACCCGGGCTACAGGCAGCGAGGGTCGTCATGCTCAGGGCCAGGGCGAGGGCGGCGGCGCCGGCCCTGGCGAGAGGCTTTCTCATCGTTGAGACTCCTTGATTCGTTCGATGATGCGTGTGGTGATTCGTTCGGTGAAAAGCTCGGTGAATAGCTCGGTGATGCGTTCGGTGAACAGCTTGGTGGTCGGTTCGGTGCTGCAGGTCGTTGCCGTCGCGGGCGGTCAGCCCTTGACCGCACCGACCGTGATGCCGCTGACGAAATACTTCTGGACGAAGGGGTAGAGCAGCACGATCGGTCCTGTCGCCACCACGGCGCTCGCCATCTTCAGCGTGTTGCTCGGAAGGTCTGTGATGCTGACATTCGAGCCGGCCACAGAATTCCGCAGCGCATTCGCCGTGTTGATGATGTTGTAGAGCTCGTACTGGAGCGGTTTGAACTCCACCGTGCTGCCGAGGTAGAGCGAGGACAGATACCACTCGTTCCAGTACCCCAGGGCCAGGAACAGACCGCAGGTGGCCAGCGCGGGCTTCATCATGGGCAGCACGAGCTGGAGAAAGATCCGGAAGTCGCCCGCCCCGTCGACCTTTCCGGACTCAACGATCTCGTAGGGGACGGACCGCACGAAGTTCTTCATCAGGATGATGAGCCACGGGGTCAGCAGCAGCTGGAGGAACACCGCCAGGTAGCTGCCCTTCAGCTCGAGGTAGCGCGTGACCCAGATGTAGGTGGGCGCGAGCCCCGCCGAGAAGAGCGTGGTGAAGTAGATGAAGAACGAGATGCTGTTCCGGAAAGGGAAATCCTTCCGCTGCAGGGCGTATCCCGTCATGGAGATGACGAACAGCCCGATCGCCGTCCCCGCGACCGTCATCACGATGGTGACGACGTACGAGCCGATGATCTGCCTCGGGGCCCGGAAGATGTACTCGTAGGCGGTGAACGTGAACTCCTTGGGCAGCAGGCCGAAGCCGTCCCGCATGATCGCGGACTCGCTGGACAAGGACGCCGAGACGATGAGGATGAAGGGCAGCGCGCAGAAGGCCGCGAACAGTGTGATCGTGACGTACGAGATACCCCGTAGCACGTAGTCGCTCCTGTCGAGCCGGACCTTGCGCACCGGCTCCGCCATCGTGCGTGGCCGTTCCGCTGTGGCGACGCGACTCATATCGCACACTCCATGTCAGAACTCATGTCAGAACCCATGTCAGAACAATGCATAGTCTTCGTTGATCCTTCGCACTATCCAGTTGGCCAGCATGACGATCGCGAACCCGAACAGGGACTGGTACAGGCCGACCGCTGCGGATGACGTGAAATTGTTCTGAGAAATGATCATCCGGTACACGGAGGTCTCGATGATGTCCGTCGTCTGAAAGAGAGCCGCATTGTTTCCGACCAGGTTCCAGAAGAGCCCGAAGTTCCCCTTCATGATCCCGCCGAGCGAGAACAGGAGAAGGATGATGAACGTGGGCTTGAGGCTCGGCAGGATGATGTACCGGACGCGCTGCCAGGCCGAGGCGCCGTCGATCGCGGCCGCCTCGAACAGGGAGTTGTCGATGCCCATGATCGCCGCGAAGTAGACGATGGATCCGTAGCCGGTGCTCTGCCAGAGGTGGAAGGCGATGATGATGATCGGCCACGCACCGGCGATGCTGTAGATCTTGATCGGGTCCCCGCCGGTCTGCTCGATGAGCGCGTTGAGGGCACCCGTGTCGTAGTTCAGCAGGTTGAAGGCGATGACGCCGACGAGGACGACCGAGATGAAGTACGGCAAGAACATGACAGCCTGGCTGATCTTCTTGAAGTACTTCGACCTGATCTCGTTCAGCATGATGGCCAGCGCGACCTGGAGGATGTTTCCCAGGACGATGAAGGCCAGGTTGTACAGGAGCGTGTTCTTCGTGAGCAGCCACAGCTGCCCGGACTTGATGAGGAACTCGAAGTTCCGGAACCCCACGAAGGGACTCCCGAAGATCCCGTCCCGATAGTTGAAGTTCGTGAACGCGATCCACGCCCCGGGGAGCGGGATGTAGTTGAACACGATGAAGAACACGACGGCCGGAAGGCACATCAGGAGCAGCACCCTGTTGCGGACGATCCTCGTCAGCAGCGACTTGCGCTCCGGTGTTCTCGTTGACACGCGCGGTTCGAGCCGCGCCTGCGTCAGCGCGGCAGCCATGGCGACTGTCGTTCAGCCGGCTCGGCGACCGGGTATTCGTTCATGCGCCACTCTCCGTCGAAGGCCCAGCGAGCATCGTTGCCCTATGTTAACGATAACAAGTTAACGTGAACATGAGAGTAGAGCGACGCGTACGCCCGGTCAAGGGCCATAAATCACGGTTCAGTAACGTTGCGGTGGTATGCCGCTGCCCCGCTGCTCGCTACGGACCGGCTCGCTCACGGTGCCGCCGGACCGCCGCCCGGTTGGCGCACCGCACCGAGCAGTACCGCTGCCGCCCGTTGCGGGTGACGTCGACCACGACGGCGGTGCAGGGCTCGGACGCGCAGCGCGCCAGCCGGTGCATCCCGCGGGTGACCAGGTGCAGCGAGGTCCCCACGCTGATCACGGCCCGCAGGACCGAGGACAGCACCTGGTTCTCGTCGCGGTAGTGCAGGTGCCACCCCTCGCCGTCGTGATCGGTGAGGCGCGGGTAGGCCCCGGTGGCGGCCATGTGGGCGTTGAGCAGCGCGGCGCGCCCGTCGGGTTCGGGCGTGTCCACGACGCGCAGCCAGTCGTCGATGACGAGGCGCGTGCGCGCGTGGTCCTCCGGCTCCTCCCGGAACTCCATGGTCATGCCGAACTCACGCGTCCGCGCCTCGATCCCGGCGCGGTCGTCCGGCCACTCGTTCGCCAGGGACGCGGCGAGCAGGACTGCGTACTCGCCGTAAGGGTTGAGATGCACAAGACCATTACATCAGGGTGGGACTCATGACCACCATCGACAGCTGGCCGGCTCCGCGCACGGGCGCACGCCAGGCCCAGCACGAGCACGCCGTCCAGCACTCCGTCCAGCACGCCGTCCCGCACGAGCACTCCTGGGCGACCGAGTCGCGCCACCCGACCTCTGCGGGACACGTGCTCTACGTGCGGTGCACGGCGTGCGGCATCCGTCGCGTGGATCTCCAGGCCCACGGGGACACGCCGCCCGCACCGCTGAGCCGGGCCCTGCCCGGAGAGCCCTACCTGGCGAGGGGCTACTTGGCGAAGAAGTCCAGCACGGCGTCCCCGAACAGCTCCGGCTGCTCCTCGGGCACGTAGTGGCCGCAGCCCGGGACGACGAGCTCGGTGACGTCGTCGGCCACCCGGCGGACGTCGGCCGCGACCACCGCGTTGCGCGAGGTCGCCCCGCCCACGGCCAGCACCGGGATGCGCAGCGGGGTCTTCGCCCGTTCCCGGTTCTGCGGGACCGTCTCGTCGAAGGCCCGGTAGTACTGGAAGCTCGCGTGCAGCGCGCCGGGGCGGCGCAGCGCCTCGACGTACACGTCCACCACATGAGCCGACATCGTGGTGGGCGTGTAGCCCTTGGTCGCGAACTGGTCGCCCAGGTAGACGTCCTCGCGCCCCGCCACCAGCCGCTCGTTGAGCGCGGCCAGCCGGTTGAACATGAAGTGCCAGAGCGCGGGGACACGCTGCCCGCTCTCGGGCACGGCGCTCGGCTCGTCCGAGACGCCGGGGAGCAGGGCCTCGGCCAGGACCAGCCGCTCGACCCTGGCCCGATGGTCGGCGGCGAGCGCGTAGGCGATGACCATACCGATGTCGTGCCCGACGACGTGGAACCGCTCGTGCCCCAGAGCGGTCATCAGCTCGGCCAGGTCGAACGCGGCCGACGCGGAGTCGTACCCGGTCTCGGGCAGGTCCGAGCGCCCGACGCCCCGGGGGTCGACGGCGACGACGCTGTACTCCTCGGCCAGCCGCGGCATGACCTTCCGCCACTGCCACCAGAACTGCGGCCACCCGCCGACCAGCAGCACCGCCGGACCGGATCCGCCCGTGACGGCGTGCAGGGCGATCCGGCCGAGGTCGTACCGCCGGCTCTCGAACAGGTCGGCGAACCCCTCGGGCACGTCAGTGCTCTCGCTCACGGTGCCGAACCCGCTGATGGGGGTGCTCTGGATGGTCACGGAGGTTCCTCTCGCTCGCGCGAATAGTTCGCGCGAATCGCCGTGCGAATCGTCGTGCGAACCGGCTGAGGTGGCTCGCGCTTGGCCGAGCCCGATCGAACCGGCTAAGGTGGTTCGCTGTCAAGAGGAGCCCACGAGGAGCCGCTGTGCCGCCAACATCCCCGCAGAGCACGGACGGCCGTCCGCTCTGCTTCGCCCTCACCGCCACCGCGACCCAGCGGCGGGAGCCTGAAGCCCGGGAGTGGCTACAGGGTCCGCAGGACCTCGCCGACTGGATCCGGGCGGCAGTCCCCGACCTGCCGCCCGGCGACCTGGCGGTCGACGGGACGCTCCTGCGGCTGGCGCGCGACCTGCGCGAGGCCGTCTACCGGACCGCCGCGCGCGTGGCCGAGGGGTCGACGCCGTCCGCGGAGGACCGCCGCACCATCAACGAGTGGGCGGCGCGCAACGACGCCGTACGGCTCCTGGACGACGCCGGCGCGCGGTGGCAGATCCCGCCCGGCTCCCCGGCGCGGACGGCGCTGTCGCTGGTGGCCATCGACGCCGTGGAGGTACTGGGCGGAGCCAGGGACGGCACGGTCAAGGTCTGCTCCGGCGAACGCTGCGCCGCCGCGTTCGTCGACACGAGCCGTGGGCGCAGCCGGCGCTGGTGCTCCATGGGCACGTGCGGCAACCGCGCCAAGCGATCGGCGATGCGGGCGCGCCGGACGTCCTGAGCGATGAGCGCGGCACGCTCCCGGCGCCGTTACCGTGGGAGGGTGACGACGAGCGAGCAGACCGGTACAGGGCACGAGGGCTGCGGGTGCGGGTGCGGCACCCCGGGACGGGGAGCCTTCGTCCAGCTCGGCTCCCGCCCGGCCGACGCCGCCGCAACCCCCGCCGGCGGGCGGCACGGCGTCGAGCAGCTGCGCATCCCCGCCGGCACGTTCACGATGGGCGACTCCTCCGGCGACCGGAACGCCGGCGACGGCGAGGTCCCGCTGCACGAGGTGACGCTCGACGCCTTCGAGATCGACGCCACGACCGTCACCACCGCCGACTTCGCGCGGTTCGTCGACGACACCGGCTACCGCACCGAGGCCGATACCTTCGGCTTCTCCGCCGTGTTCCACCTCGCCGTCGAGGCCGATCCCGCCGACATCATGGGGCAGGCCGACGGGACCCCGTGGTGGTTCGGCGTCCGCGGCGCGGACTGGGCGCACCCCGGCGGACCGCGCTCGAGCATCGAGGGCCGCGACGACCACCCCGCCACCCACGTGAGCTGGAACGACGCCGTCGCCTACTGCGCGTGGGCCGGCCGGCGCCTGCCCACCGAAGCCGAGTGGGAGTACGCCGCCCGCGGCGGCCTCGACGGCGCGAAGTACCCCTGGGGCGACGCCGAGGTCGACGACGGCGGCTGGCGCGCCAACATCTGGCAGGGCACCTTCCCGCGGGAGAACACGCTGGACGACGGCTGGCTCACGACCGCGCCGGTGCGCACCTTCGAGCCCAACGGGTACGGGCTCTGGCAGCCCGTCGGCAACGTCTGGGAGTGGTGCCAGGACTGGTTCGACCCGAACTACTACCGGCAGTCCCCCGCGGCGAGCCCGACGGGCCCCGGCCAGGGCGGCGGGCGCATCCTGCGCGGCGGCAGCTACCTGTGCCACATCTCCTACTGCAACCGCTACCGCAACTCCGCACGCTCCTCGAACACCCCGGACTCCTCCATGGGCAACGCGGGGTTCCGCACGGTCGCCCTCACTCCCACGCACGACGCAGCCACGGAAACAGGAGCATGACCACCAAGCGATTCCCCCAGCGCGTCTACCGCGACGGCGCCGAGCCCGACCCCCGGTTCAGTCTCGCCAACGAACGCACGTTCCTGGCCTGGCTGCGCACGGCGCTCGGCATGTACGCGGGCGCGTTCGCGCTCGAGGCGCTGTCCCTGCCCGCCGCGACCGGCTGGCGCCTGGCCGCGGCCGGCGTCTTCCTCGTGCTGGGCACGCTCGCCGCCGTCCAGGCGTGGCTGGGCTGGTCCGCCACGGAGTCGGCGCTGCGTCTGGGCCAGCCGCTGCCCGGCCTCGCCGTCGGCGGGCTGATCGTGGTGGGCATCATCGTCGCCGTCGCACTGGTCACCATCGGGATCTTCGTGTGACCCGGGCGGCCGACGAGGACGGCGTCTACGACCCCGGGCTGCAGACCGAGCGCACGCTGCTCGCCTGGCGCCGCACCTGCCTGGCCTTCGGCGTGGCGAGCCTGGTCGTCATGCGGTTCACCGTCGAGGCCGCCGGCGTCGTCGCCGTCTTCGCGGGCGTCGTCGGGGCCGGGCTCGCGGTCGCCGCCTACGTCGCCGCCGCGATCGGCTACCGCCGGGCCAACACCGCCCTGCACACCACCGGCGAGCTCAACCACGGGGCCGCGCCCATCGCCCTCGCGACCGCCGCGGCGCTCGTCCTCGGCGTCGCCTGCGCGGGATATCTCATACTGGGCGCGCTGAACGGCTGACCGCGCTGAACGACTCAGCGCCCTGAACGACTGACCGGAAGGGAGACGGCGTGACGAACGAGCCGAAGACCGGACCAGGCGTCCTCGCCGCCCGCGGCCACCTGCTGCGGCTCGGAGCGCCGCGCGACACGTCGGCGGTGCGGCACCTCGTGACGTTCCTGGTGACGAGCGTCGTGACGGTGCTCGTCACCCGGGCCTACCTGGCCGCCACGGGCTACCCGCAGATCGGCGGAGGCGGGCTGCACCTCGCCCACGTCCTATGGGGCGGGCTCCTCATGGCGCTGGCGATGATGCTCCTGCTGTCGTACGTGGGGCCGACGCCGCGGTCGCTGGGCGCGGTGGTCGGCGGCGTCGGCTTCGGGCTGTTCATCGACGAGGTGGGCAAGTTCGTCACCTCCGACAACGACTACTTCTACGCCCCCACCGCCGCGATCATCTACTTCGTCACGGTGCTGCTGGTCCTCGTCGTCGAGGGCCTGCACGGCCGCCGGGCGCACCACCCGGCGGAGTACCTCGCCGTCGCGGCCGACCGGCTCGCCGCCGGCCTGGCCGGCGGGTTCACGCCCGCCGCCCGCGAGGAGGCGCGGACGCTGGCCGCCAAGGGCGCCGGCGAGCCCGGCGCCGACCTGGTCGCCCGCCTGATCGACGCCGTGCCCGCCGACGACACCGACGTGCCCGACCCCGTCCGCGGCGCCGTCCACCGCGTCGTCCGCTGGCTGGACGGCCTCGTGGACCGGACCTGGGCGGCCTGGCTCGTGATCTCCGTGCTGCTGGTCGTGGGCGCCGCCGAGGCGCTGGTGGGCGTCCGCGTCGCGCTCGGGCTGGTGCCCGGCCTGCCCCAGTGGACCGGCGTCGCCATCCTCGCGGCCGTCGCGGCGTCGGTCGTGCTGATGTCCGTCGGCATCGTCGTCGGACGGCGGGACCACCTGGCCGGCGCCGTCTGGGTGCGCCGCGCCGTGCTGGTCAGCCTGCTGTTCACCCAGCTTCTGGTGTTCCGGGCGGTGCAGTGGACGGCGGCGTTCGGCCTGCTCCTGGACGCGATCGCCTTCGTGGGGCTGGAGGTGGCGCTCCGCGAGGAGCGGATGGTGAAGGCGCGCGGCGCCTGAGGCCCGAACGTCCTGACTCAGGTGTTCCGTCGCTCAGGTGTGGAGGGTGGGCCGGTAGATCAGCTCCTGGGTGCGGCCGTCGAGCGTCCGGTGGTCGATCAGCTCGAGGTCGAAGTCGGCGGCGCCCTGGAAGATCGGGTCCTCGCCGGTCTCGCCAGTGATCACCGGGAAGAGCGTCACCTGGACGAAGTCGACCAGGCCGGCCCCCATCAGCGCCCGGTTCATCGCGAGGCTGCCGTGCGAGCGCAGCGGCACGTCGGACTCCTCCTTGAGCCGGGCGACGACGTCGAGCGCGTCGCCGCGCGCGACCGTCGCGTCCGGCCAGTCGAGCGGCTCCTGCAGCGTGCTGGAGACCACCGTGGCCGGCAGGTTCCGCATGCGGGTGACCCAGGGGTCGCGCACGTCGGAGTCCTCGGTGCTCTCGGCGAGCATCTGCGCGAACATCCGGTACGTGGTCGCCCCGATGACCATCCGCTGCGGCTGCTCGTACAGGGCCAGGCGATGGTCGAGGAGCTCGGGGCCCTGCTTGCCCCAGTACCCGGTCCAGTTGCCGCTCGCGCCGCCGAAGCCGTCCAGGCTGCTGAAGACGTCGAACGTGTAGGTCGCGGTCATGATGCTCTCCTCGGGTGCGGTTGGTCTGCCGTATAGACGACGTGTGGATACAGACCGCCTCCCCCAGGGGAACTCATCGACGCACTCATCGCCACGTGCGGGCGACGGGTCGCGACCGGCACGACGTGTCAGACGAACTGTTGTCCCCCGTCGATGTCGTACGTCGCGCCGGTGAGCGCGGTGTTGGTCATGAGGTGCACCGCGAGCGCCGCGACGTCGTCGGGCCCCACGACACGGCCGATCGGGAGGGTCGTGCGCAGCTCGTCGCGGCGTTCGTCGAGCCGGTCGCCTAGCAGTGACGCCGACAGCGGGGTGTCGACGAAGCCTGCGGCGATGAGGTTGACCCGCACGGGTGCCAGCTCGAGCGCGAGGGCCGCCGTGAACGAGGGCATCGCGGCGGTGGTGGCCGACGCGATCCCGAGGCCGTGCCCGACGCGGCGCGCGCCAGTGCCGCTCATCAGCAGGAGCGCACCACCCGGCCGCACCCTCCCGACGACGAGGCGGGCCACCTCGAGTGCCACCACCATGGGGCTGCTGAGTGCCTCGCGGACGTCGGCGGCGTCCGTCTCCAGCAGCGTTCCGTAGTGCGGGCCGCCGGCGGTGATGAGCACGTGGTCGATCGGCGTCGGCAGGTCCCGGAAGAACTCCGCGAGGGCCTCCGTGTCGGTGGCGTCGAACGCGGCGCTCGAGCGCGCGCCGACGTCGGCCGCCGCGTGCTCCAGCCGGCCGGGGTCGCGCCCGGTGAGGACGACGTCGGCGCCCTCGGCCCGGGCCCGTCGCGCCGTCGCGAGGCCGATGCCCGCGCTGCCGCCGATCACGACGACGGTCTGGCCGGCCAGCTCCGGTGCGTGCCGCGTCTTGGGTGAGGTGTTTGGTGAGGTGTTTGGTGACGTGCTGGGTGACACAGCGGGTGAAGCGGTGGTGCTCATGATTCCTCCGAACGCTCGGCGGGCTGCCGGTTTGCCGTGACCTTGTCGTGCAGGCTCTTGAGGGCAGCGACGTAGATCTCCGAGAACGTGGGGAACGGCTGGATCGTGTCGCGCAGCACGTCCAGCGGTACCCGCGCCCGGATCGCCACGGTCGCCTGCTGCAGCCACTCCCCCGCCTCGGGCCCCAGCGCGTAGGCGCCGGTGAGGGCGTCGCCGTCGCTGAGCAGCGTGAGAAAGCCGTTCGCGTCCGCGTAGGCGCGGGTGTACGTGGCGGTCTTGGCCACCTCGGAGATCGGGGCCGTGGCGCTGTACGCCGCCTCGGTCGCGCCGACCGCGGCGGCCTGCGGATCGGTGAAGACGACGCGCGGCACCGCCGTGTAGTCGGCGTCGCGGGGCGTGCCGAGGATGTTGTCCGCGACGACGTCGCCCTGGTACTTGCCGACGTGGGTCAGCATCCACAGGCCGGTGGCGTCGCCGACCACCCAGAGGTTCTCCGCGGCGCGCAGGCGCGCGTCGACCGGGATACCGTGGCCGTCGGCGCGCACGCCGACCGCGTCCAGGCCGAGGTCGTGCACGCGCGGGCGCCGCCCGGTGGCCACCAGCAGCTTGTCGCCCCGCAGCTCGCTGCCGTCGTCGAGCCCGAGGACGTAGTCCCCGCCGTCGAGCCGTGCGCCGATCGCCCGGCTGCCGAGCACCAGCTCGATCCCGTCGCGGCGCAGCACCTCGCCGAGCGCCGCGCCCAGCGGCGCGGGCTCCCGCGGTAGGACGTCCCGGCTCTGCGCGGTCAGGACCACCTCGCCGCCCAGCCGCCGTACCGCCTGGGCCATCTCCACCCCGACGGGCCCACCGCCGAGGACGATCAGCCGCCGCGGGACCTCCTTCATGCCGGTCGCCTCGCGGTTGGTCCAGAGGCCCGGCAGGTCACGCAGGCCCGGCACCGGCGGGATGTTCGGCGCCGCGCCGGTGGCGATGACCACGTGGTCCGCGGTGTAGCGGGCACCGGCCACCTCCACGACTCCCGGCGCGGCGAGCCGGCCGGTCCCGCGCAGGAGATCGATGCCGTTGGCCGCGAGCCAGCGTTCCTGTCCGGCGTCGGAGTAGTCGGACACCATGAAGTCCCGCCACGCCAGCGCTCGCTCGACGTCGACCTCGGCGGTCGCCTCCGCCTCCCGGGCGCCCTGCACCGCCTCGCCCGGGCGCAGCAGCGTCTTCGACGGGATGCACGCCCAGTAGGAGCACTCACCGCCGACCAGCTCCCGCTCCACGAGCGCGACGCGCAGGCCGCCCTCCGCGAGCGCGCCGGCGCAGTGCTCCCCCGGCGACCCTCCACCGATCACTATGACGTCGTAGCTGCTGCCCATGGTTCCGGCCTCCTCGTGCTCCGTGCGGCGTTCTCTGTGTCGTGTGCTGCGTGTTCGTGTGCTTCGTGTCGTGTGCCTCAGCGGTCGCCGGCCCGCAGCACGATCTCGTTGACGGCCACCCGTCGTTCGCGCGTGACGACGTACCCGATCGCGTCCGCGACGTCCTCTGCTGCGACCTCCGCGCGGCCCGGCTCGATGACGCTGACCCGGACGCCCTCGCCGAGCAGCTCCTGGCGCAGGGACTCGCTGAACCCGTTCAGGCCGAACCTGGTCAGGTCGTAGACGCTGCTCCCCGGCCGGGCCGCCCGGCCGGCGGTCGAGCCCACGTTCACCAGGTCGGCCACCTGCCGCGGTGAGGTCGCCGCAGCGTCGATCAGGTACGGGACGGCGGCGTGGGTGACGTGCAGCAGCGCCCCGACGTTCAGCGAGACCATCCGGTCCCACTCCTCGACGGTGGCATGCAGCGCCGAGTTGACCAGCATGACCCCGGCGTTGTTGACCAGGACGTCGAGGCGCCCGAACCAGTCCACCGCGTCCTGGACGGCATCGCGCGCGCCGTCGGGATCGGTGATGTCGGCAGCCAGCGCGACCGCCTTCCCGCCGAGTGCCGCGATGTCGCCCACCACCTCGTCCATGCGGTCGCGGCTACGGGTGATCAGGGCCACCGCCGCACCCGCACGGGCCAGCCTCCGGGCGGTCGCGGCGCCGACACCGCCGCCTGCGCCGGTGATGAGCGCGACGGCGCTGTCCAGCGTCCGGTCGTACTGCGGCCCGCCGTGCTGGGGCTGGCCGGGCGACGGCTGGCCGGGCATGGCTACCTCATCCCTCCGTCGGTGGAGCGCTCAGGACGGCAGCTCGGTCCCAGCCTGTTCGCGCACCATGTAGTCGGCGTACCAGTCCGGCCAGTTCGGGTCCTCGGCCCCGGTGCGCGCCTCGTGCTCGCCGTGCGCGGCGGCGGCGCGGCGCAGCGCGCTCGCGAGGTCCGCCGTCGAGGAGAACACGGTGACCGAGGGGTCGAGCCGCCCCGGGAGCCGGGTGGTGACCTCCTGCAGGATCCAGCCGTTGCCGTCCGGGTCGCCGAACGACAGGAACGAGCCGTAGCTGCCGCGCTGCGGGTCCGGCCCGGGCACCCGGGCGTCCGTCCCGGCGTGGTGGAAGACGCCGCCCGCGTCGTGGAACACCTCGCTGGGATCGGCGCCGAGCCGCTTGAGCTCGTCGTGCGCGGCCGCGATGTCGTCGACGATCAGGTGCAGGCCCTGGGCCGAGCCCGGTGCCTGGGACGTGACCGACGAGCCGAAGATGACCGACGCCGGCGAGCCGGGTGGCGTCACCTGCACCACCCGGAAGTCCTCGTCGGTGGCGACGTCGGCGTCGAGCCGCCAGCCCAGCGCCGTATAGAAGTCCTTGGCGCGGTCGACGTCCGAGACCGGAACCACGACCACCTCGAGCTTCATGTCCATGACTTTCCCCTCCACTCGTACGAATACCGGCCCGACGAGACTCGCGCGCCCGGACCCCGGGTCGCACCAGGGGAACACCCTGGTTTCCCGGGGCCAGGGAGAGGCACGGGCGCGAGCGGCCGCCCGGCGGCCAGATGCTGGACCGGCCGAAACGAACGAGGAGGCCGGACA
Source organism: Promicromonospora sp. NPDC057138 (assembly GCF_042670845.1). Taxonomy (NCBI): domain Bacteria; kingdom Bacillati; phylum Actinomycetota; class Actinomycetes; order Micrococcales; family Promicromonosporaceae; genus Promicromonospora; species Promicromonospora sp. NPDC057138. The sequence continues at coordinate 13,766 of NZ_JBHUUX010000077.1, forward strand.
TGGAACGCCTAGCCGTGGAACACCCCGACGTCGAACACCCGGACCCAGATCGCCCGGACGTCGAATACCTGGTCACGATGACCACCCGCGTGCCGGACGGGACACCGGGGCGGGACGTGGAGAAGATCCGGACCCGCGAGGCCGCGCACACCCGCGACCTCGCCGGCCAGGGCAAGGTGCTGCGCCTGTGGCGGCCGCCGCTGGAGCCGGGCGAGTGGCGCACGATCGGGCTGTTCGCCGACGACGACTCCGACGACCTCGAACGGACGCTCGCCTCGATGCCCTTGCGCGTCTGGCGGTCGGACGAGGTCACCCCGCTCGGCACGCACCCCAACGATCCCGGGCGCGGCAGGGTGCCGCGCGCGGACGGCAGCACTGAATATCTGGTCACGTTCCTGCTGCGGGTGCCGGACGGGACGAGCCCCGAGGAAGTCGCCGAGATGAATGCCCGCGAGGCCGACCGCGCACGCGAGCTGGCAGAGGCGGGCCACCTGATCCGCCTCTGGACGACGCCGGCCCCGGGGACCTTCCTCGGCCTCTGGGAGGCTCCGGAGCCCGGCCGGCTCCAGGAGATCCTGCGTGCGCTCCCCCTGGCGGACTGGCTCACCGTCGAGACCGTGGCGCTGTCGCCGCACCCGAGCGACCCCGGGAGCCGGCCATGACCGCCGGGGCCGCGGCGGGCACGGCCGAGCCGGCCGCCGACCCGGGCCTGGTCGCGCTACGTTCCAGGGCCGGCGCGGCGCTCATCACCGCGACGGTGCTCGCCTCCACCGTCGGGTTCCTGGACGCGTACATGATCAACGTGGCGGTGCCCGCCATCGGCACTGACCTGCGCGCGAGCGTCAGCGAGCTGCAGTGGGTCCTGACCGGCTACCTGGTCACCGTCGCCGCGCTCCTGCTGCTCGCCGGTGCGCTCGCCGACCACTTCGGCCGACGGCGGGTCCTGGTCGTCGGCCTCCTGGTGATGCTCGTCGCCTCCGTGTGCTGCGCGGCCGCCCCGACGGCGCTGACGCTGATCGGTGCCCGGCTGGTGCAGGGCATGGGCGGTGCCCTGGTCGTCTCCAGCAGCCTCGCGGTGCTCAACGGGACGCTGCGCGGGCCGGACCGCGCTCGCGGCATCGGGATCTGGGCCGGCATCGCCACGCTCGGCACCACGCTCGGCCCGTACGGCGGCGGGTGGCTGGTCGACCATGCCTCGTGGCGTTGGGTCTTCCTGCTCAACCTGCCGCTGATCGGCGCCGCGCTGTGGGCGCTCCGGGGCGTCCCGGCGCGCGTCGGCGTCCGGCGGCCGCTCTCGCTGGACGTCGCCGGCGCCCTGCTCGCCGTGACCGGCCTGGGCGGCGTCATCTACGCCCTGACCGCCGGGCCGGACGTCGGATGGACCGCCGGGCCCGTCGTCGCCTCGGGAGCCCTCGGGCTGGCCTGCCTCGTCGCACTGGTCCCCGTCGAGCGGCGCCAGCGCGCGCCGATGCTGCGCACCGCCCTGTTCCGGTCGCGGCCGTTCAACGCGATCAACGCGGCGACCCTGTTGTTCTACGGCGCGCTGGCCGCCGTTGGATACCTGGTGGTCCTGCAGTGCCAGTTACGGCTGGGCTACAGCGCCACCGCCGCCGGGGCCGCGCTCATCCCGGAGTCGGTGGTGTTCCTGATCGTCTCTCCCCTAGTCGGAGGCCTGGTCGACCGGGTGGGCACCCGGTGGCCGATGGCGGCCGGCATCCTCGTGGTGGCCGGCGGGTTCGCCTGGCTGTCCGCTGCGGAACCGGGCCAGTCGTACGTCCAGGCGATCCTGCCCGGCGCGCTCCTGTGGGGTCTCGGGATCGGGCTGGCCGTGGCACCGCTCACGGCCGGCGTCCTCGCCGCCGTCGACGACAGCGACCTGGGCGAGGCATCCGCCATCAACGACGCAGCGTCCCGCGTCGGCGGCGTCGTCCTGGTCGCGCTCGTCCCCGCGCTCCTCGGCGCGGGCGGCAGACCGAGCCTGGCCGAACCGCTGGCGACGCACTACCAGTCCGCCATGCTCGTCATGGCCGGCCTGAGCGTGGTCGCAGCCGTCATCACCGCCGTCTTCGTCCCGAGCCGCCGCGTCGCCGGGCGGCACAACGCGCCCGCTCCTCGCCTGCACGCGTGTGCGGTGCCCGAGCCCGCGCCGACCGGGGGCGGCCGATGACAGCGGCGGCGGCTCACCGGCCCGCGTGTCAGTCAGGTGCGGACTCGTACGCGCCCTGATGCCGGGCGTCCCGCAGCTCGCGACGGGAGCTGACCCCCAGCTTCGAGAAGATCTTGCGCAGGTGCCATTCGATGGTCCGCGGACTCAGGAAGAGCCGGGTGCCGATCTCGGGATTGGACAGGCCGTCGCGCACCAGCAACGCGATCTGCCGCTCCTGCGCCGTCAGCTCCTCGCCCGGCGAGACCGCCACCGTCCGCCGGCGGACCGTCTCACCCGTCGCGAGAAGCTCCCGACGGGCGCGCTCCGCGAACGCCGCCATCCCGATCGACACGAACATGTCGTACGCGGTCCGCAGCTGGGCCCGCGCGTCGACGCGCCGGCGCTCCCTCCGCAGCCACTCGCCGTAGAGCAGGTGCGCACGCGCCAGCTCGGGACGCAGCGTCGTCCGGCCCAGCCGCCCGACCGCCACCCGGTAGAGGTGCTCCGCTTCCGGCCCGTCGGCGAGCAGCGCCCTGCTGCGCGCCTCGACGCCTGCGGCGAAGTCGGTGCTGAACGGCCCGGTCGCCTCGACGAGCCGGTCGAGGGCGTCGCCCGCGATATCGGGCTCGCCCATCCGGGTCGCCGCCTCGACCAGCTCGGGCAGCAGCCAGGTGGAGAGCCAGGGCTCCGAGAGGTGCGTGGCCCCCTGGCTCGCGCGCAGCGCCTCGGGATAGCGGGCCAGCCCGTTGTAGAGCACGGCGCCGGCCCAGGCCGCCGCCGTGATCCCCATGCCCAGCCCGGCGGCGGCCGATCCCTGGACCGTGGCGCCGATCAGTTCCGTCGTCTCCAGCTCCCGGCCCTGCAGGGACAGCAGCCGCAGAGCGGTGTAGGGCGGCATCGGCCGTCCCGTAGCCGCCGCGGCGGCCTCACCCTCCGCGATGGTGGCCGCGCTACCCTCGAAGTCGCCCGACCAGGCCAGTGCGTAGCCGAGCGTGGCCACGTGGTACGGCAGCTCCCCCAGCGCCCCGGCGTCCCGGACCACCTGGACCTGCCGCGTGAAGAGCGCGCGCATCCCCGCGTCGTCCCAGACGGCGGAACTCGCGCCGGTGGCGACCCAGCCCCAGCGCAGCACCTCGTCGACCGTGATCTCGGTGAGCACCTCCGCCGCTCGGCGCAGGGTCGTGGCCGCCGCCGCCCGGCCGTCCGTGACGAGCAGGGCGCAGCCGTCGAGCAGCAGGTCGAGCGGGCCGGGGTCGTCCACCGGCGAAAGCTGACGGACGTCGCGCGAGACCGCCAGGAGGATGTCCTGGTCGGCGACGCTGACGGCCATCCCCCACGCGGTCAGATAGGTCTCCCGCGCCATCCGCTGATCCGAAGGAGCGAGGCGACGAGCGGCGTCGCGCAGCATCGTGATGGCACCGGCGCCGTCCCCGGAGGCGAAGGCGACCTGACCACCGAGCACACCGGCACGCCCGCTCTGGAGGCTGTCGAGGGGGCCGGCGCCGACGGCGCTCAGCAGCCTGCCGACGTCGCCGAGCTCCCCGGCCCGGAGGCTGGCCTCCGCGGCGGCCAGCATGCGGTCCGCCCGCGGCGACGGTTCGGCGGTCAGGGTGGCGGACCGCTGGAGAAACGCGGCCGCCGCGGCCATCCCGCCGCGCGTCCGCACATGGACCGCCGACCGCTCGAGCTCCAGCGCGACGCTCTCGTCCGGGTCCACGGTGGCCGACGCGAGGTGCCAGGCACGGCGGTCCGGTGCGGTCCGCAGGTCGGTGGCGTCCGCCAGCGCGAGGTGTACCGCCCGGCGGTCCTCCGGGTCCGCCGCCCAGTACACGGCCGACCGCACGAGCGGATGGCGGAACGTTACGCGCTCGTCGAGCGTCAGCAGCCCGTCCGTTCCCCCGGCGAGAGCCGTGCTCAGCGTGATATCGAGCCGTTCGGCCGCGCGGCGCACCAGGACCGGGTCCCCGACCGGCTCGGCCGCGGCGACCAGCAGCACCAGCCGGGTCTGCTCGGGCAGCGCCCGGATCCGGTTCAGGAAGCTCTCCTCGATCTGGCCGAAGAGGGTGTCGGCGTTCAGCAGGCCGAGTCCGCCGGCCATCTGGGTCGCCGTCAGGCCCCGGGGCAGCTCGAGCAGGGCCAGCGGGTTGCCCCTGGTCTCCGCGACGATCCGGTCGCGGATGTGCTGATCGAGCCGGGCGTTCGTGACGGAGCCGAGCAGGACGCGCGCATCGACGTCGGAGAGCCCGGTGATCTCCAGCTCGGGGAGCCCCCGCAGCTCCGGTTCCGTGCGGCGGACGGCGAAGACCAGGCCTATCGACTCCGCCAAGAGCCGCCGGGCCACGAAGCCGAGGATCTGCGCCGAGGCGCGGTCCAGCCAGTGCGCGTCGTCGAGCACGCAGAGCAGCGGCTCCTCCTCCGAGGCGCTCGACAGCAGGCTCAGTACCGCCAGCCCGACCAGGAACTGGTCCGGGGACGTCCCCCCGCGCAGGCCGAACACCGCCTCCAGTGCCTCGCGCTGCGGCGCGGGCAGGCCCTCCAGCCGGTCAAGGAGCGGGGAGCAGAGCTGGTGCAGTGCCGCGAACGCCAGCTCCATCTCGGACTCGACCCCCGTGGCGCGCAGCACGCGCACACCGGTCGCAGTGCTCTCCACGTGGTGCAGGAGCGCGGACTTGCCAATCCCGGGCGCGCCCCGCACCACGAGCACACGGCTCTCGCCCGCTCGGAGCGCGGCGATCACCTCGTCGAGGCGAGCGCACTCGGCGTCTCGCCCTAGCAGCCCGACGCTCCCACCCGGCCCCGAACCGTGTCCGTCCACCGTTGTCCGCCTTCGTCGCGGTCGTCGATCCGATACGGGCTCGGGCTCAGCCGGGGCCGTCCGCACGCGGGCCGCCGGCGGTGATCTCCGATGCCCGGTCCAGGCATCGCCGGATGTCTCCGAGACTAGCGACACCTCTCACCGGCACGCGCGCCCAGGAGCGGGTGATGTTCCGCTCGGGCGTCAGGCGGCGTTCGCGGGCGTGAGTCCGAGCAGCAGCAGGCTGTTCTGCCAGAGCGCGTCCAGGTGCGACGGGTCGTTGAACACCTTGGCGAAGAGCACGAGCCCCTCGAGCTGCGCGACGATCGCCTTCGCCGCGCCCTCCACGTCCTCGACCGGCCGTTCGAGGTCGCCCGACTCGACGGCTGCCGCGAGGCGGGTGCGGATCATGTCGATCTGCTCGTCGAAGATCTCCTGGAGGCGCACCCGGACCGGCTCGTTCTGGGAGCTGACCTCGAGCGCCAGGTTGCCGAAGAGGCAGCCGGCGACCCAGCCCGTGCCCGTACGGGCGTCGATCTGCATCTGGGCGGTGGCCGCGAAAAGCCCGCGAAGCCGTTCGAGGATCGTCCCTGGCCCGTCGAGGATCTCGGTCCACACACCCTGCTGCCACGACCAGTGGCGGTCGATGACGGCCAGCGCCAGGGCTTCCTTGGACGGGAAGAAGTAGTAGAAGGACCCCTTGTTCACACCGGCGCGCGCACAGAGCTCCGCGACGCCGATCGAACCGTAGGGGCGCTGGGAGAACAGTTCCACGCCCGCTTCGATCAGGCGCTCTCGACCATCTGAGCTTCTCGGCATGTTGACAGTATACGACTGGTCAACTATAACTGAGAGTCCAATAGTTGACCGACCGTCTACTAGCCAGGCAGGACAAGGAGTTCAGACATGAGCACTCGCAAGGTAGCTATCGTCACGGGGGCCTCCCAGGGCATCGGCGCGGGCCTGGTGGCCGCGTACCGGGAGCTCGGGTACGCCGTCGTGGCCAACTCGCGCACCATCGACCAGGCGGAGGCCGACGACCTCGCGGTCGTCGCCGGAGACATCTCCGACCCCGCCACCGCGGACCTGATCGTCAAGACCGCGGTGGAGCGCTTCGGCCGCGTCGACACCCTCGTGAACAACGCGGGCGTCTTCATCGCCAAGCCGTTCACGGAGTACACCGCCGAGGACCTCAACACCATGGTCGCTATCAATGTCGGCGGCTTCTTCCACGTCACCCAGCGCGCCATCCCGCAGATGCAGGCCGCCGGCGGCGGGCACGTCGTAAGCATCACCACGACCCTCGTCGAGAGCGCGCTCTCGGTGTTCCCCTCGGCCCTCGCTTCGGTGACCAAGGGCGGGATCGCCTCCGCGACCCGGGCCCTGGCCATCGAGTACGCAGCGCAGGGCATCCGCTTCAACGCCGTCTCCCCCGGGGTAATCAAGACGCCGATGCACCCCGAGGAGACCCACGAGGCGCTCGCCGGCCTGCACCCCATGGGGCGCCTCGGCGAGATCGACGACGTCGCCCGCGGCGTCATCTACCTGGAGCAGTCGCCCTTCGTGACGGGCGAGTTCCTGCACATCGACGGCGGGCAGATCGCCGGGCACTGAACCGCACCGGGGCGGCCCGGCCGGGCCGCCCCCCGTAGGTCCGAACCACTGCATCACAGAACGACCGGACAAGGAGATCCCACCATGACCCGCTCCGATACTGCCGCCACGATCTCGACGCTGCTCGACCGCTGGGCCGACGGCATCCGCCGTCGTGACCTCGACCAGATCGCCGCCCAGTTCACGGACGACGCCCTGTTCCAGGGTTTCGACCCCGAGCCGACCTTCGGGCATGCCGCCGTCACCGCGTACTACGGCAAGCAGCCGCCCGGGCTGACCGCCGACTACACCCTGCTGCACACCCGCGAGCTGGCTCCCGGCGCCGCCCTCGGCTACGCAGCGGTCACCTTCCACCGCCCCGACCAGCCGGTGCGCGTCCACCTCACCGTCGTCGCGGCGGAGGTGGACGGCCACTGGCTGCTCAACCACTACCACGTCTCCCGCGTGCAGTAGCCGGCGAGGTGCCGCACCGTGCGGCACCTGCCGCCCGTCCCCGAGTTCACGGTGCCGTACGGGGCGTACGACCTGGGTATGACCGCCCGCGGCCGGAGACCAGACCGGGGCCGGACGCGGCCGGGCTGCGCCGGTCCGTAGCGTCTGCCACATGGACTTCACTGTGTATGAGCCCGGCGCGTCGCCCGTCGTGCGCGCCCGCTCGTTGAGCAAGACCTATGGCAAGGGCGAGGCGATAGTGCGTGCCCTGGATGGTGTGGACGTCGACTTCGAGGAGGGGCGGTTCACGGCGATCATGGGCCCGTCCGGTTCGGGGAAGTCGACCCTGATGCACCTGCTGGCGGGGCTGGACTCCGCGACCGGTGGGCAGGCGTTCCTGGGCGCCACGGAGATCACGGGCCTGAACGACAAGGCGCTGACGCGGTTGCGTCGGGACCGGGTCGGGTTCGTGTTTCAGCAGTTCAACCTGTTGCCGATGTTCACGGCCGAGCAGAACATCACGCTGCCGGTCGAGCTGGCCGGTGGGTCGGTGGACCGGGCGTGGTTCGAGACCCTGGTGACCACGCTGGGGCTGGCGGGCAGGTTGACGCACCGGCCGGGTGAGCTGTCGGGTGGGCAGCAGCAGCGGGTCGCGATCGCGCGGGCGTTGATCGCGCAGCCCGACGTCGTGTTCGCCGACGAGCCGACGGGGAACCTGGACTCGCGTTCGGGCGCGGAGGTGCTGTCGTTCCTGCGCCGGTCGGTGCGGGAGCTGGGCCGGACGATCATCATGGTCACCCACGACCCCTCCGCGGCGGCGTACGCGGACCGGGTGGTGCTGATCGCGGACGGTCGTATCGCGGGCGACATCAGCGACCCGACGCCGGAGTCCGCCATGGCCGGCCTCGACGCACTCCGCACGCTGGAGCCGTCTGTGGCGACCACGCCCGGGGCCCCCGCGCTCGGAACCGGTGCGTGATGGCGACCTCTCATTCCTTCCCCACCGCCCGCCTCACCCTGGGGCAGATGCGGCGCAGCGTCGGGCGGCTCACCGCCGCGGGCATGGCCATCGTGATCAGCACGGCGTTCGTCACCGTGACGCTGCTCGCGGGCGGCGTCATCTCGGGCACCACCCACGACATGGTCGCGGCCCAGTACGCGCGGGCCGACGTCATCGTCTCGGCGGCCGACGACGTGAGCACGTTCACCGCCGACGACGTCGCCGCCGTCGGCTCGGTCGACGGCATCAAGACCGTCCAGCCGCTGACGAGCTGGTCGGGCGACCTGCGCAACGGCGGCAAGGGCGGCTACCAGACGTTCGCGCCGGTCCCCGCGGACCCGCGGCTCTCGCCGCTCGAGCTGACCGACGGCGCCTGGCCCGCCTCCGCGGGCGAGGTCGCGCTGACGACCGACGTCGCCGAGCGGCTCGCCGCCGGTCTGGGCGACACAGTGACGCTCAAGCGCACCCTGTACCCCGACGGCTGGGCCGAGAGCCAGGCGGACGACCCGGCGGTCGAGCTCGGCGAGCCCAAGGACATCATCGAGAAGCTGACCGTGACCGGCCTCGCCGACGACCCGTACGGCGCCTACGCCGCCTTCGGCGGGGCCGCCGCCGTCCCGGCCGCCACGCTCGACTCCTGGAACGCCGCCGAGCCCTACCCGAACCCGGTCACCGAGCTGCTCGTCGCGCTCGACACCCCGCTCGACGGCGACAGCGTGCCCGCCTCCCTCGACGAGGCGGTCACCGCCGCCGCCGACGGGGTCGACGGCGGCGTGTCCGTCGACACCACCGAGGACGTCGCGACCGAGAGGGCCGCCGCACAGACCGGCGGCCAGGACCTCGTCTTCCTCGTGTTCGTCATGACGTTCGCCGCCATCGCGCTGCTCATCGCGGCCATGGTCATCACGAACACCTTCCAGGTGCTCGTCGCCCAGCGGACCCGGACGCTCGCCCTGCTGCGCTGCATCGGCGCGGGCACCGGCCAGCTCTACCGCAGCGTGCTGCTCGAGGCGGCGATCCTTGGCGTGGTCGCCTCGGCGGTGGGCATCGTGGCGGGTGCGGCGCTCGCCCAGGTCGCGCTCGTGGTGGCGCCCGCGTTCGACCTCGGCGTCCCGCTCCCGACGACCATCGCGCTCACGTGGCAGGCGGTGGTGCTGCCGCTGGCCGTCGGTGCGGGCGTGACGGTCCTGGCCGCGCTGGCCCCGGCCCGCTCGGCGACCCGGGTCGCCCCGCTGGCCGCGCTGCGGCCGTCGGACGCCCCGACCCTGCACGCCCGGTCGGGCCGGTCCCGCCTCGTGATCTCGCTCCTGTGCCTCGTGGGCGGCTTCGCGGTGCTCGGCGGCGGCGTCGTGCTCGGGGTCGGCGGCGCCCCGCAGCTCGGCCTGGTCGCCGCGGTCGGCGGCGGCGCCCTCGCGTTCTTCGGCGTCGTGCTGAGCGCGGTGCTCTGGCTCCCGCGCGTCGCGGCGTTCCTGGGTGGGCTCGTGGCCCGCACCGGCCCGGCGGCCCGCCTCGCGGTCGCCAACACGCTGCGCAACCCGCGGCGGACGTCCGCGACGTCGGTGGCGCTGCTCATCGGCGTCACCCTCGTCACCATGATGTCGACGGGCGCGGCCAGCGCGCGGATGTCCGCGGACAACCTGCTCGACGAGCGGTTCCCCTACGACGTGAGCGTCTCGCCGTCCTCTCCCGAGTATCTCGCGGACCTGCGCGACGCCGTGGCCGACACCCCGGGCGTGGCCGCCACGGCGCTCGTGACCCAGGCGACGGTCACGCTCGGCGGCACGGAGGACTCGGGTATCGGGGCCGCCGACCCCCGCGAGCTCCCCGCCGTGGTGAACGTGTCCGAGGAGGCGAAGCGACTGACCGAGGGCACGATCCTGCTGACCCAGGACGGGGCCGACGAGCTGTCCCTCGGCGCCGGCGACCGGACCACCGTCTCGGGCACCGACGGCTCAGTCGACCTGACCGTCGTCATCACGACCGCCGAACCGCTCAACGACATCATCACGACGGCGGACCTCGCGCGCATCACCGACGACGACACGAGCACGGACATCTGGGCACACATCTCGGGGGCCGAGGCCACCGACGTGCTCGCGGACGTGCAGGACGCCGCCGCCCAGGTCGACGGCGACGCGTTCGTCATGGGCCCCGCCGCCCAGGCCGCGCAGTTCCGGCAGGTCGTGGACGTCATCCTCGGCATCGTGGTGGGCCTGCTCGCGGTCGCCGTCGTGATCGCCCTGATCGGCGTCACCAACACGCTGTCCCTCTCGGTCATCGAGCGGACCCGGGAGTCCGCGACCCTGCGGGCCATCGGCCTGAGCAAGGAGCAGCTCCGCGGCATGCTCGCCGTCGAGGGGGTGCTCATCGCCGGCGTCGGCGCGATCCTGGGCATCGTGCTCGGGCTCGTTTTCGGCTGGGCCGGGGCGGCCACCGCCCTGTCCATCATGGGCGACGTGCGGTACGCCGTGCCGTGGACGGACCTCGGGGTGGTGCTGGCCGTCGCCCTCGTCGCCGGCCTCCTCGCGTCGGTCCTGCCGGCCCGGGCCGCCGCCCGCACCTCACCGGTCGCGGCGCTCGGCGTGGAATGACGCATCCGCGAAGTAGAGCGCCTGTCCGAGTCTGCCTGGGTTGGCCCAGGCAGACTCGGAC
>NZ_JBHUUX010000078.1:0-24396 GCF_042670845.1 Promicromonospora sp. NPDC057138
TACCCCCTCTGCGGCCCCCCGCCCGGCGCCCCCCCCCACCCCGCGGGGGGGCCCCGTCCGCGTTCCGCCCGGCCGGGCACAGGTCCGCTTCCATCACACGCTTGGGCTTGCTCCAACGCCCAGAAGCATGCGCAATCGTGTGCTGGGAGCGGACCTTGCCGTGCCGTGGGACGGCAAGAGCTCCCGCACGTCGACGGCAGCTACAGCCGTCGCGCGAGGGCCGCGGCGCCCACGACCGTCGCGTCCCCGCCGAGGACCGCCGGGCGCACCTCGATCACGTGCCCTGACACGGGCGGCTCGTCCCGCAGCCGGGCCAGCAGCGCGGGTTCCAGCAGGTCCCAGGCGCGGGCCAGGCCCCCGCCCACCACCACGTGCCCGACGTCGAGCAGCGCCGCCAGCACGAGGACCGCCGAGCCGACGGCGTGGCCGGCGTCGGCGAGCACCCGGACCGCCACCTCGTCCCCGGCGCGCGCCCGGGACTCGATCTCCGCGGCCGTGACACCCCCGGCGTCCGCCCCACCCAGCTCCGCGTACCGGCGCTCCACCGACCGGCCCGACGCCAGCGTCTCCAGGTGTCCGCGCTGCCCGCACGTGCACCTCGCGTCACCGAACCCGGGCATGTGCCCGATCTCGCCGGCCGCTCCCGCACCGCGGTACAGCGCGCCGTCGAGCCACAGCGCTCCCCCGACGCCGGTGCCGAGCGCAACGCCCGCCGCCGACCCGACCCCGCGGACGGCGCCCCAGGTCGCCTCGCCCACGAGGAACGAGTCGACGTCGTTCGCGACGACGACCGGCAGGCCCGTCCGCGCCCCGAGGCCGGTGCGCACGTCGGTGCCGACCCATCCGGCAAAGGTGTCGCTCGCGGCGAGCACCTCGCCCGTCCCGGGGTCGACGACGCCGGCCGCGCCGACGCCGACAGCAGCCACCCGCACCCCCGCCGCGGCCGTCGCGCGTCGGACCAGCCCGGCGGCGACGTCGAGCATCGCCTGGCCGCCCGACGGCGTCGGCGCGGTCGCCGAGGCGAGCACCTCGCCACCGGACGTGACGACGGCGGCCCGGATCTTGGTGCCGCCGATGTCGACGCCCGCGGTGGGCGCGTCCGTCATCGGGCGGCGCCGGAGCCGGGGACAGGACCAGACACAGAGCCGGCCGCCGGACCAGCCCCAGACTCGGGAACAGCGCCGGACGCAGCACTCGACACGAGCCGGTGCCGGGCCTCGCGCCGCTCACGCTGCGCCGCCGGGTCCGGCGTCGGGACGGACGCCAGCAGCTCCGCCGTGTACAGCTCGCGCGGCGCGCTGAACACCTCGGCCGTCGGTCCGCTCTCGACGAGACGCCCGGCCCGCAGCACGGCCACGCGATCGGTCAGCTCGTGCACGACGCCGAGATCGTGACTGATGAACAGGCAGCCGAACCCCAGCTCGTCGTGCAGGTCGCGCAGCACCTGCAACACCTCGGCCTGCACGGAGACGTCGAGGGCGCTCGTCGGCTCGTCGGCGACCAGCAGACGCGGGCGCAGCGCCAGGGCGCGCGCCAGCCCGATGCGCTGCCGCTGGCCGCCGGAGAACTCGTGCGGGTAGCGGCGCTCCGCGCCGGCGGGCAGGCGCACCGCGTCCAGCAGCTCGCGCACCCGCGCCCGGCGCTCGGCCAGGGACAGCCGCCGCCCGTCGCGGCCGTGGATGGCCAGCGGCTCCGCTATCGACTCGCCCACGAGCTTGCGCGGGTCCAGCGAGGCGCCCGGGTCCTGGAACACGACGCCGACGTCGGCCAGCAGGCGCCGGCGCGCGCGGCCGCGGGACCTGGCCACGGACGTGCCGAGCAGCAGCACCTCGCCCTCGGACGGCGTCAGCAGGCCGAGGCACGCACGCCCCGCCGTCGACTTGCCCGAGCCGGACTCGCCGACCAGGCCCAGCATCTCGCCCGCGCGCAGGGTCAGGTCGAGGCCCTCGACCGCGCGGACGTGCCGGCCCTGCACGCGATAGTCGAGGCTGACGCCCCGCAGATCGAGCACGACCTCCCGGTCGCTGGCCGAGCCGACACCGTTCGTCGAGCCACCACCGCCGGTCGAGCCTGTCGAGACCCTGTCACCGTTCGTCGAACCAGGTCTCGACAAGCTCGACCACCGATGCGAGCTCGCCGGAGGCGCCGCCGGGACGGCGTCGAGCAGCTCACGCGTGTACTCGTGCGCAGGGTCGAGCAGCACCTGCTCCACCAGCCCGTGCTCGACGACCAGGCCGCCGCTCATGACGGCCACCTCGTCGGCGATGTCGGCCACCACGCCCATGTTGTGCGTGACCAGCAGCAACGCCGTGCCCCGCTCCGCGACCAGCTCCCGCAGCAGGTCGAGGATCTCGGCCTGCACGGTGACGTCGAGCGCCGTCGTCGGCTCGTCGGCGACGATCAGCCGCGGCTCGCAGGCCAGCGCGATCGCGATGACTACGCGCTGCCGCTGCCCGCCGGACAGCTCGTGCGGGTACTGCCGCGCGCGCCGCTCCGGCTCGGGGATCCCGACGGACCGGAGCAGCTCCACGGCCCGTTCCCGGGCGGCCGCGGGAGGCACGCGCTCGTGGTTGAGCACGGCCTCGGCGATCTGGTCGCCCAGGGTCATGGTCGGGTTGAGCGCCGTCATCGGCTCCTGGAAGACCATGGACGCCACGCGGCCCCGCAGATCGACGAGCTCGTCCTCGGGTGCGGCGACGACGTCGCGCGGCCCACCGCCGTCGAACAGCTCGACCGAGCCGGTGACGCGCGCCGTCGACGGCAGCAGCCCCAGCACGGAGAGCGACGTGACGCTCTTGCCCGAACCCGACTCGCCCACCAGGGCGACCACCCGGCCGCGCCGCACCTCCAGGTCGATGCCGCGGACGGCGGGCACGTCGCCGGAGCCGGTGGCGAAGGTGACGTTCAGGTCCCGGATGCGCAGGACGACGTCGTCGGACGGCGCCTCCCGGCCAGGCCCGGATGCGGGCGTGCTCATGCCGTCCTCCCCTTCACGTCGACGACGTCCCGCAGCCCGTCACCCACGAAGTTCAGGGCGCACACGACGACGACTATCGCGAGGCCCGGCGGCAGGATGAGCCACCACGCGCCCTGGTAGATGTAGTTGATGCCGTCGTTGAGCATCGCGCCCCAGTCGGTGGTGGGCGGCTGGATGCCCATCCCGAGGAAGCTGATGTAGGCGACGAGCAGGATGGCGTCGGCGACCTGGAAGGTCGCGTTCACCACCACGGTGCCCACGGTGTTCGGGATGACGTGCGACAGGACGGTGCGGCGGTGCGTGGCACCCATCGCGCGGGCGGCCACGACGTAGTCGCGGGTCTTGACCGACAGCGCCTCCGCCCGGATCAGCCGGGCCGGCACGAGCCAGGACACCAGGCCGAGCACGACGATCATCATGCCGACCGTGGGCCGCACGATCGTGGAGAGGACCAGCAGCAGGAAGATCGCCGGGATGGCGATGCCGGCGTCGACCACCCGCATCATGACGGCGTCCACGACGCCGCCCACGTACCCGGCGACCGCGCCCCAGAGGGTGCCGACCACCGTGGCGAGCGCCCCGGCCAGGACCCCGACCAGAAGCGACACCCGGCCGGCGACCATGAGCCGGCCCAGGTTGTCGTAGCCGAGCGCGTCCGTGCCCAGGGGGTGCCCGTCGACGCCGGGCGGCAGGTTGGCGGCGCCGAGGTCGGTCGCCACCTGCTCCGTCGGGTACACGAACGGGCCCAGCACGGCGAACAGGACGAGGATCGCGAGCGCCACCGCGCCCACCACGGCCAGCCGGTTGGTGGCGAACCGCCGCAGCGCGGTCATCTCAAGGCCCCCCGGGTGCGCGGGTCCAGGAGCGCCTGGACGACGTCGGCCAGCAGGGAGCCGACCACGGTGGCCACCGAGATGACGAGCACGCAGCCGAGCAGCACCGGGAAGTCGCTGCTCTGCGCGGCGCTCCAGAACAGCAGGCCCATGCCGGGGTAGTTGAACAGCTGCTCCACGACGAGCGCGCCCCCGAACATGACGGGCAGGTAGTAGCCGAGCATCGCGACGACCGGCGTCAGCGAGTTGCGCAGCACGTGCTTGACGACGACGTCGCGGTAGGCGGTGCCCTTGGCGCGGGCGGTGCGGACGTAGTCCTCGCCGAGGTTGTCCAGGGTCGAGGACCGCATGTAGCGGCTGAACGTCGCGACGATCGGCACGGCGCCCGTGAGCACGGGCAGCACGAGGCCGGCCGGCTGGGACAGCACCTCCAGGATCCCGTTGCCCTGCGGCGCGGCCGCGGGGAACAGCCCGGCGCCCTGGCTGAGCAGGAGGATGAGGAGCATCCCGAGGAAGAACGTGGGGGTCGAGTAGGCGACGATCGCGAGGGTGGAGAGCCAGTAGTCGACGGCCCGGTTGCGGCGTACCGCCTGGTAGACGCCTACCGGCACCGCGATGATCACCGCGACGACGAGCGACAGGCCGGTCAGCAGCAGCGTCTTGGGCAGGCGCAGGCCTATCGCGTCGGCGACGGACTGGTTCAGCAGGTACGACTCCCCGAGGTCCCCGGTCAGGGAGCGCCCGAGGAACGAGAGGTACTGCAGGACGACGGGCTGGTCCAGGCCGTTGGCGGCCTCGAACGCCGCGATCTGCTCGGGCGTGGCCTGCTGGCCGAGGACGCCGCGGGCCGGGCCGCCCGGCAACGCGTGCAGCAGCGCGAACACGATCACGCTGACCACGAGGACCACGGCGAGCGCCTGCAGCACGCGCCGGATCAGGAAGCGGCCGAAGCCGCCGCGCTGCGCCCTGACGGGCACGGGCGCGGCGACCCCGGATCCTGCGGGAGATTGCGCGGGTATGGCTGTCGTCATGTCAGCCGGCCCAGCTCCAGCGCTGCGGGTGGAAGCTGGCGAGCGGGTCCTGCGTGGTGCCCTCCAGCCCGTCCTTGATCACCGAGACCTGGTAGACGGGGTTCGGCAGCCACATGACGGGGAGGTTCTCGGCGCCGTACTTCGAGTACTCCCGCATCACGGACGCGTCGGTGCTCTCGGTGGAGTCGCGCATGAGGGTGTCGAACTCGTCGTCGGAGTACGAGCCGAAGTTCGACGCCGCCTCCGTGCCGAACACCCGCTCGCCGCTCGGGTAGCCGCCGAAGTACCAGCTGCCGGCCGTGCCGAAGTAGGGCAGCTCCCAGTCGCACTCGGGCTGGTCCGCCGTGCAGCGGGGGATGGACGAGAGCACGGTGTTCAGCGGTGCCGTCTCGATGGTGACGGCGACGCCCGCCTGGTCGAAGGTCGACTTGATCTCGGCGAACATGTTGTCGGTCTCGGCCGAGCCGCTCTGCGACAGGATGGTGATCGCGAGCTTCTGGCCCTTCTTGACGTCCTTGCCGCACTCGTCGTCGCCTGTTCCAGGGCTCGTGCACTCCAGGACGCCGTCCGATCCGGCCGTCCAGCCGTGGTCGGCCAGCAGCGCGGCCGCGGCGTCCGGGTCGAACGGGTACGGGTTCTCCTTCTGCTCGTCGGAGAGGAAGTCGCTCTCGGGGTTCTGCGGCACCGGGCCGTAGCCGGGCAGCGCGGCGCCCTTCCAGATGACGTCGGAGATCTGCTCCTGGTCCACGAGCTGCTGCAGTGCCTGGCGCACGTAGAGCTGGCGGAAGACCGGGCCCATCTCGGGGTGGTTGAAGTTGTACGGCATGTACGTGATCGACCAGCCGGCCCACGGCTCGACGGTGTAGTCGAGCTGCTCGTACTGCTCCGGCGCGTCCAGGCCCGTCGTCGGGATGTAGCCGTAGTCGACGGCGCCGGAGCGGACGGCGTTCACCTCGGCGTCCGTGGACGTGTAGGGCAGGAGGTTGACCGTGTCGATCGAGGCGGCGTCGTCGCCGTCGTACTTCTCGTTCTTCGTCAGCTCGACCTGGCCGGCGTCGGTGAACCCGGTCAGCGAGTAGGGACCGTTGATGGTCTGCCACAGCGGGTTGGACGCGTAGGTGGACAGGTCCTCGCTCTGCGTGACGAGGTAGTCGAAGATCGCCTTCGCGCCCTTGTCCGTCTCGGCGAGCGCCGGGTCGGACTCCTCGTCGTCCGCGGTCTTGGCCCAGGCGTGCGCGGGCAGCGGCACGATGAGGGTGAGCTGAGAGGCCTGCAGCCACTCCGGGTTGTAGACCTTGTCGAAGGTGAGCTCGACGGTCTTGTCGTCGGGGGTGGCGACGTCGGTGACGTTGTCGGGCATGCGGCCCTCGGAGTAGCTGGCCCAGATGTCCGTGTTGGCCTTGACGAGGTCGAACCAGAACTTCACGTCGGCGGAGGTGACGGGCTCGCCGTCGCTCCAGGTGCGGTCGTCGAGGGTGATGGTCGCGGTGCGGCCGTCGTCGGAGAACGTGATCTCGTCGGCGAGGTCCGCCGTCGCGACCCGCCCCACCTCGCCCTCGGAGCCGTCGTACGCGACGAGCGGCTCCCAGAGGGTCCGCATGATCGCGGAGTTGTGCGTCGCGAGCTTGCCCGCGATGCCGAGCGGCACGATCCAGTTGGGGGTCGCGTTGGCGGGCAGGGCGTAGTTCACGTCGGTGCGGGCGGCCGCACCGTCCGCACCGGAGGACGTCGAGCATCCGGCGAGGAGGGCGACGGCGGCGGCCGCACCGACGGCCAGCCGCGCGGCCCGTCCGGCATGCGTGGTGCGCATCTGAGGCTCCTTGGGTTGCAGCGCCGTCGATGCATGAGCCTCGGGTTCTGGAGACTTGATTCGGCGGCCGAATAATGCTGAACCGTAGACGCACTAAGTTGCGGGCATCTACGCGGAATCCGTAACAAGGCTGTTAATTCGCCCCCGCAAAAAGGCGGTGCGGCCCGGACCTGCCGTGCCCGTGGTGCAGACTCGTGCCAGGAGTTGGTCCAGGTGTGGCCAAAGTCCGGGACCCAGTGCCGACCCGGCTCTGGGTCGAAGTGCCGGACCGGTTCCCGAGGAGTTCCCGAAGAGAGAGGGAGGATGCCCGTGGCGCAGTTCGCGCGTCCCCGCGTCGCCGCCCCGCGGCTCGAGCGGGAGATTCTCGTGCTCGTGTCGAGCGGACGCGCCCGGTCCCGCAAGGAGATCGCCGAGTCGCTCGGCATCGCGCCGTCCACCGTGTCGCAGCGGGTGCAGGCGATGCTCGCGTCCGGCGCCCTGGAGGAGACGGGCGAGGGCGCGTCCAGCGGCGGACGCCGCCCCCGGGCCCTGCGCGTGCCGGGCAGCACGGGCTACCTCGGCGTCGTCGACGTCGGCGGCACGCACGCCCGGCTCGGGATCCTGCGGCACGGCGGCGAGCTCGCGACGACGACGGAGGTCGCGCTCGCGATCGCCGACGGCCCGGAACCGGTGCTGACGCAGGTCACGGCCGCGCTGCGGGAGCTGGCGGGCACGCTCGGCCCTGAGGCGGAGGTGGCCGGGGAGGGTGGCTCCGCCGCCGGCGGTTCGGGGAAGGGCGGCTCCGGGAAGAGCCGGGCCGACGGCGGCCGCCTCCTCGGCGTCGGCATCTCCCTGCCCGGCCCGGTCGACGTCGCCCGCCGCGCCCTCGACTCGCCGTCGCGCATGCCGGGCTGGTCGGGGTTCGACGTCGGCTCCTGGCTGGAGGATGCCCTGGGCGTCCCCGCCGTGGTCGAGAACGACGCGAACGCGATGGCCGTCGGCGAGCACTTCGGGCACCCCCGCCGCACCCGGCACTCGGTATCGGTCAAGGCGGGCAGCGCGATCGGCGCCGGGATCCTGGTCGACGACCGGCTGCACCGCGGCTCGGGCGGCGCGGCGGGCGACATCACGCACACACGGATCGCCGCCGCCGGCGACACCCCCTGCTCGTGCGGGAACCGCGGCTGCCTGGAGACCGTCGCCTCGGGCGCGGCCCTGGTGCGGCTCCTCCGCGAGCAGGGGTACGACGTCGCCGCGACCGCCGACGTCCTCGCCCTCGTTCGCGACGCCGAACCGGTGGCGACCACCCTGACCCGCACCGCCGGGCGGCACCTCGGCGAAGTGCTGTGCGCGGTGGTCAACTTCTTCAACCCCGGCGCCGTCTACCTGGGCGGCGCGCTGTCCACGCTCGAGCCGTTCGTCTCGGCGATCCGCAGCCAGATCTACGAGGGCGCCCACCCGCTCATGACGCGCGACCTGGTGATCGCGCCGTCCGCCCTGGGCGCCGACGCGAACCTCGTGGGCGTGGGCCGCCTCCTGGAGGACGCGCTCGTCCCGCACGCCCTGGCCGGCTGACGGCGTCGGCCCGCCTCGCTCCCGTCCCAAGCCCGCTCCGCCTTGTCCCCGCCCGCCCCCTCGGAAGGACCACGATGACGACCACCCGCCCGCGGGTAGCGATCGCCGGCATGTCGATCGAGTCCAGCACGTTCTCGCCGCACCGCTCCGGGTGGGAGGCGTTCACGCTGCGCCGCGGCGGCGAGCTGGTGGCGCACTACCCGTTCCTCGCCGACGGCGCCCCGCTGCGCGACGCCGCGGACTGGGGCGGCGTCCTGCACGCGCGGTCCCTGCCCGGCGGCGCCGTGCCCGCCGACGTCTACGAGGCGGTCCGCGACGAGATCGTCACGACCCTGCGCGCCCAGCAGGCCGAGCACGGCCCGTACGACGGCCTGCTGCTGGACATCCACGGCGCGATGACCGTCGTCGGCCGGGACGACGCCGAGGCCGACCTCGCGGCGGCCGTGCGCGCCGCCGTCGGGCCGGGGACGCTGATCAGCACCACGATGGACCTGCACGGCAACGTGCCGCGCGAGCTGGCCGAGGCCAGCGACCTGATCACGTGCTATCGGATGGCCCCGCACGAGGACGCCTGGGAGACGCGGGAGCGCGCGGCGTCGAACCTGCTCTCGCGCCTGCGGTCCGGCGGCGCGCCGAAGAAGGCGTGGCTGCAGGTCCCCGTGCTGCTCCCGGGCGAGAAGACCAGCACGCGGCTGGAGCCCGCGGCGTCGATCTACGCGGACGTCGCCCGCGTGGCCGAGCTGCCCGGCGTGCTCGACGCCGCGCTCTGGGTCGGGTACGCGTGGGCCGACGAGCCGAGCTGCCGGGCCGCCGTCGTCGTCACGGGTGACGACGAGGAGGTGATCGTGCGGGAGGCCGAGCGGCTGGGCCGGCGGTACTGGGACGCGCGCGACGACTTCGCTTTCGTCGCGCCCGCCGCGCCGTACGAGGAGTGCCTGGCGGCCGCCCTCGCGAGCCCCGCCCGGCCGTACTTCCTGTCCGACTCGGGCGACAACCCGACGGCGGGCGGCGCGGGCGACGTCACCTGGACGCTTGCGCGGCTGCTGGCCGAGCCGGCCTTCTCCGGCACGTCCGCGGACGTCACCCTTCCCGACGGTGGCACGCGGGCCGATGCCGGGCCACCGGCAGGCGGCGGAACTTCGGCGAACGGCGGCCTTACCGCGATCTACGCCTCCCTGCCCGACGCCGCAGCCGCGAGCGAGGTCGCGAAGGCCTGGGCCGAGCACGGTGCGGACGCCGAGGTCGACGTCGAGGCCGGCGCCCGAGTCGACGACGGCCCGCACGGACCGGTCCGGCTGCGTGGCGTGGTGGAGCACGTGAGCGAGGGCGACCCGGACGCCGGGATCGTCGCCGTGATCCGCGTGGGCGGGCTGCGCGTGATCCTGACGGAACGGCGCAAGCCGTACCACCTGGAGCGCGACTTCACGTCGATCGGCCTGGACCCGCGCAGCACGGACGTCGTGGTCGTCAAGATCGGCTACCTAGAACCTGACCTGTACGACATGGCGGCGGACTGGATGCTCATGCTCACCCCGGGCGGCGTCGACCAGGACCTGCTCCGCCTGGGCCACCACCGCCTGACCACCCCAACCCACCCCTTCCACACCTTCGCGAGCGAGCCGGACCTCACCCCCACCCTCCTCTAACCCGTTGAGTGCGGGCTATTTGTTGCCTCGGGGGCCCTGAGGCAACAAATAGCCCGCACTCAACGAAGTTCTGGGGTCAGGCCTGCGCTACCAGGGAGAAGAGGTCCTTCGGGTCTTCCGGCTCCGCGATCAGGTCCAGGTGCTGGAGGAGCTCCGGGGCGTTCGCCGTCACGTCGTCCAGGACGAACTTCAGCGCCGTCCAGTCCTCCACGGCGAACCCGACCGAGTCCCACACCACCAGCTCGTCGGCGCTCCGGCGCCCCTGTGCCGCCCCCGTGATGACCTGCCACAGCTCGGTGACCGGGAAGTCGGGCGCCTGGCGCTGGATCTCGCCCTCGATGCGGGTCTGCTCCGGGAGCTCCACGAACACGCTCGCGCGCGCGACGATCGCCGGGTCCAGCTCGGTCTTGCCCGGGCAGTCGCCGCCGATCGCGTTGATGAACACCCCGCCGCGCACGTCGGCGTCCTGCAGCACCGTCGCGTTCTGCTTGTCCGCGGTGCACGTCGTGATGACGTCGGCGCCGCGGACCGCGTCAGCGGCGTCGTCGGCCAGGACGACGTCGAAGCCGAGCGCCTTCGCGTGCAGCGCCAGCTTGTCCATCGCGTCGCGGTCGACGTCGAAGATGCGCAGCGTCTCGATGCCCAGCTCCGCGCGCATGCCGAGCGCCTGGAACTCAGCCTGCGAACCGCAGCCGATCAGGGCCAGGGTCCGGGACTCCGCCGGCGCGAGGTAGCGGGCGGCCAGCGCCGACGTCGCGGCGGTGCGCAGCGCCGTGAGCAGCGTCATCTCGGCGAGGAACGTCGGGTAGCCGTTGCGGACGTCGGCGAGCATCCCGATCGCCGTCACCGTCTGGAACCCGAGCGACGGGTTCAGCGGGTGCCCGTTGACCAGCTTGAAGCCGTAGGTCTCCGCGTCCGAGGTCGGCATGAGCTCGATGACGCCCTCGGCGGAGTGCGACGCGATGCGCGGCCGCTTGTCGAGCTCGGGCCAGCGCGCGAAGTCGCGCTCCAGCGCGTCCGTCAGCGCGGCGATGGCGGCCTCGGGGCCGCGGCGGGCGACCCAGCGGGCGGTGGCGGCGACGTCGAGGTACGGGACGGTGGTCATCGCTTGGTCTCCTCGTTGGCAGCAGCAGCGGCGTCCGCAAGAACGGCGCCGGCAAGGACGGTCGTGGCGAGGGCCGTACCGGTCAGCGCCGGGACGGCGGACGGCGCGGCGGTCTCGGGGCGCAGCTCGAGCGTGCAGCACTTGACCGAGCCGCCGCCCTTGAAGATCTCGGACAGGTCGATGCCGACGGGCACGAACCCGCGCTCCTTGAGCGCGTCGGCGTAGTCGCGGGCGCGGTCGCTGAGGAACACGTGCAGCCCGTCGGAGACGACGTTCAGGCCGAGGACGGCGGCGTCGTCGGCGCCGACCAGGATCGCGTCGGGGAACAGCGCGCGCAGGGTCTCCTGCGCGGCCGGGCTGAACGCCTCGGGGTGGTAGGCGACGACGGTCTCGCCGGAGACGGCGCCGTCGTCGAGCACGGAGAGGGCCGTGTCGAGGTGGTAGTAGCGCGGGTCGACGAGCTCCAGCGGGACCAGCTCGATGCCCTGCGCGGCGAGCTCCAGGCGCTCGGCGACCTCGGCGTGGCCGGACGGCGTCGTGCGGAAGCCGGTGCCCGCGAGCAGCACCTTGCCGACGAGCAGCAGGTCGCCCTCGCCCTCCATGGTCTCGACGGCCTCGCCGAGCCGGCGGTAGCCCTCCGCGGCGGGCGTGCCGAACCACCGGTCGTAGGCGGGCCCCTCGGCCGCGCGCTCGGGGAACGTGAACCGGGCCGCGAGCGCCCGCCCGCCGACGACGATCCCGCCGTTGGCCGCGTAGACCATGTCGGGCAGGCCGGGCTCGGGCTCGATGACGTCGACCCGGTGGCCGCGCGCCTCGTAGGCGGCCCGCAGCGCCTCCCACTGGGCGAGGGCCTTGGCGGTGTCGACGGGCGAGGACGGGTCCATCCACGGGTTGATGGCGTAGACGACGTCGAAGTACGTGGGCGGGCACATGAGGTAGTGCCGCGGGATGGCGGTCCGCTGCGCGGTGGTCTGCGTCATGCCGCGAGGCTAAGGGAGCGCCGATTCACAACGGGTGCGCATCCGTTGCGCATTGAGGCGCGGATTCTTGCGCAATCGCACGGTCTGTTGAACGATTCGTTCATGGATGCCGTGAACCGGGCGATCGTCTCAGAGCTGCTGCGCGACGGGCGCGCCACCTACCAGGAGGTCGGCAGCGCCGTCGGCCTCTCGGCCCCCGCCGTGAAGCGCCGGGTGGACCTCATGCTGGCCCGCGGGGAGATCGCCGGGTTCACCGTGCGCGTGGACCCGCAGGCCATGGGCTGGATCCTCGAGGGGTACGTCGAGATCTTCTGCTCGGGCATCGTCTCGCCGAAGGTGCTCGAGCGCGACTTCGCGCCGATCCCCGAGGTGGTCCGGGTCTCTACGGTGACCGGCGACGCCGACGCGATAGTCCACGTGATGGCCACGAGCATGGAGGAGATCGAGCGCACCGTGGAGCGCATCCGGACGGTCACCCACGTGGTCAAGACGCGGACGGCGCTGGTCATGTCCCGGGTCGTCGACCGGCCGGGGGCGTGACCGGGAGGGCGGGCGGACGAGGCAGGTCGGACGGGGCGGGCCCCGCAGCAATTAGGCTGTCCTAACCAGCATGTTCCGCGAGGACCGGAGGACGCCCACGATGATCCGAACCACGGTGTCCGACGACGTCTCCGGCTGGCTGGACGTACTGGGACCCCTGGCGTTCTACCTCGTGGTCTGGGGCCTCGTGTTCGTCGGGACGGCGTTCTTCGTCGGCGTCTTCATCCCGTTCCTCACCGGGGACGGCCTGCTGTTCGGCGCGGGCATCGTGGCCGGGAGCACCGATCGCATAGACATCTGGGTGCTCGCGATCGGCGTCGGCGTCGCCGCCGTGGCGGGCGACCAGGTCGCGTTCCTGCTGGGCCGCAAGTACGGGCGGCCGTACCTGAGCTCCCGCAAGGGCCGCTGGGTACAGGCGACGGTGGTGCGCACGGAGAAGTTCTACGAGCTGTTCGGCTGGTGGTCGGTGGTGATCGGGCGCTACATGCCGTGGGCGCGCGTGTTCGTGCCGGTGATCGCCGGCATCGCGGGGATGCCCTACCTGCGGTTCCTCACGGCGAACATCTTCGGGGCGGTGACCTGGGGCATGCTCATCACGGTGCTCGGGTACTTCGCGGCGTCGGACCCGTCGGTGCGCCCCATCGCGTACATCGTGGCGGCCGTGGTGATAGCGGCGTCGATCGTGGCGGGCAGCCGCGCCTACCGCCAGGACCGCGCGTCCCGCGCCCCCACGGACGCGTAGCCGTTCTCGCGCGTCGTGGCCGACCGGTCAACAGCTCGCGTCGGCGGATCAAGTGGGGCTCTGCGTGGGCGCGCAGGGTGGGGACATGCCAACCCAGAGCACCACTTCGGCCGGCGTGCCCATGCAGCCCTCTGTGCCGGAGAGCCCCTCCGGCGCACTACCCAGCGCCTCGCCCCGCACCACCTGGTCGCCTGTCGTCGCGCTCGCCTCCGGGATCGCGATCCTGGTCGCGAGCGAGTTCCTGCCCGCGAGCGTCCTGCCGGGCCTCGCGGCCGACATCGGCGTGAGCGAGGGCACGGCCGGCCTGGCCGTGGCCGCGACGGCGATCGCCGGGGCCTTCACGGCGCCGAGCATCGCGGTGCTGCTCCCCCGGACCGACCGCCGCACGGTGATGCTCGGCCTGCTCGCCGCCGCCACGCTGTCGAACCTCGCGGTCGCCGTCGCGCCCAGCTTCGCCGTGCTGCTGATCGGCCGCCTCCTGCTCGGCATCGCGATCGCCGGGTACTGGTCGTTCGCGTTCGGCGTCGGCACCCACGCCGTCCCCGGCAAGGACCGCCTCGTCTCGTCGGCGATCTCGTTCGGGGTCAGCATCGCCACGGTCCTCGGCGTCCCGGTCGGATCGGTCGTGGGCGACGCCGTCGGCTGGCGGGCAGCGTTCGGGGGCGCCGCGGTCCTCTGCGCGATCAGCGCGGTCGCCCTCGCCGTGGCCCTCCCCTCCGTCCCGGCCCACCCGACTGCGGGCCTGCGGATGCTGCGCGAGGCCCTGCGCAGCACGCGGCTGATGGCCGGCATCGGGTGCGTGGTGCTGGTCGCCTTCGGCAACTTCGCCGCCTACCCGTACATCCGCCTCGCGATCGACCGCATCGACCCCGGCGCCACCACCTGGATGCTGCTGGCGTGGGGCGTCGGCGCCGTCACGGGCACGATCGTGGCCGGGATGCTCGCGCGCTGGCTGCGTCCGCTGGCCGCGGCCGCGCCAATTGCGCTCGGCATCTCCCTGGTGCTCACGGCGAACGCCTCGTCCGTGCCGGTGCTGACCGTCGCGGTGGTCCTGTGGGGCTTCGCGTTCAACATGATCCCCGTCGTCGTCCAGCTCTGGGGCGCGCGGGTCGAGCCCACCCGGACCGAGTCGGCGATGTCGCTCAGCGTCACGGCCTTCCAGGTGGCGATCACCGTGGGCGCCGCGCTGGGCGGCGCGCTACTGGACGGGTACGGCGTCCGGCCGCTGCTGCTGGTCGGCGCGGGAGCGGCGGTGGCGGCGGGGCTCGGCTGGGCGTTCCTGCGGATACCCCGCGACTGACGCCCTGGAGGCGGGCGCGGTACGCCACGCGAGCGGCGAGAGGCCGTGGTCCGCGGCGAACGCCCGGCTGAACGCGGCGACCGACCCGTACCCCACCTCGAACGCCACATGCGTGACCGCCAGGCACTGCTTGGTGAGCAGGGTGCGGGCCCGGTTCATGCGCACCTCCCGCAGCATCCGCATGGGGCTGTGCCCGGTCGCGCGGCGGAACCGCTCGGTCAGCGCCGAGCGCGACAGGTGCACCAGGCCGGCCATGCGGTCGAGCGTCCACGGCTCGCCCGGCTCGGCCGCGAGGGCGGCCACCACCTCGGCGACCTGGGCGTCGCCGGCCGGGCCGCGCCCGTCGTCGGCCCGGCCGCCGTCCTCGGCGGGGTGCCAGATCGACAGGATCGCCGTCCCGAGGAGGCTCGCGTAGGCGGCCGCGAACAGGTCGACCTTGCACTCCACCGAGAGGGGGCAGGTCGTCACGAGAGCGACGATGCCGCGGTGCTCCTCGCCGAACCCGCGCTGGACCAGCGGGCTCGGCAGCGGCATGGACGGGACGGCTTGGCGCAGGTCCCCGTGCACGACGTCGGTCTCGACGTCGGCCGTGAGCCGGTGCGCCGTCCGGGCGTCGAGGAGCACCGCGTCGCCGGGCAGGATCGTCCGGCGGTCGCCCGCCGTCTCCAGGGTCACCGCGCCGGACAGGACCAGGACCCAGAGAGCGCCGGGCCGAACCAGGCTCGCATCAGCGGACAGCTGCTCGCGCCGCAGCGCCGTCATCTCCCATTCCATACGAACCGGAGCCACGAAGGCGCGCTGCGTATTCCCGGCGGGCCCCTCCGATCGGGGCGAACCGGCCGGCGGCCGGGCGCGCTGAGGCGCCCCTCCCCCTGACATACTGCCGATCACACGCCCGCCTCCAGAAGGAACCATCGTGCTGATCGCCGGACTCGTACTCGCGGGCATCGCCGCCCTGATCCACGTCTATATCTTCTATCTGGAGTCCTTCGCCTGGACGGACCGGAAGACGCTCGCGACGTTCGGCATGACGGCGCAGGAGGCCGAGGCGATGCGGCCCATGGCCCTGAACCAGGGCTTCTACAACCTCTTCCTCGCGATCGTGACGGCGGTGGGCATCGTCCTGGCCGCAGCCGGGTCGACGGCGGTGGGCGCGGCGCTCGTGTTCGCCGGCGCGGGCTCCATGGCCGCGGCTGCGCTGGTCCTGGTCGTCTCGGACCCGTCGAAGCGCGGCGCGGCCCTCAAGCAGGGCCTCGTCCCGCTCCTGGGCGTCATAGCGCTGGCCATCGGCCTGGCGGTCTGATCCGCTGGCTTGGTTCAGGTGGGGACGTCCATGCGCTGGGTCCCGATGACCGACAGCAGCCGCAGCGCCTCGTCGGACGGCGATCCCGGGTCGGGCGTGTAGACCACCACCTGCTGGTCCTGGTCGGTGAGGTCGAGCGCGTCGCAGTTCACGGTGACCAGTCCGACCACCGGATGCTGGAACGACTTGCGCAGCGTCCGGGTGGTCTGCACGTCGCCCGCCGCCCACAGCTCGGCGAACTCCGGGCTGCCCGCGGCGAGCTCCTCGATCAGCGCGGTCACCCCGGGGTCGCCCGGGTACCGGGCCGCCGTGACGCGCAGCCTGGCGGTGGCGGAGCGGGCGAACTCGTCGGCGTCCGACACCCCGTACAGCCGCTCGCCCGGTGCCTGCGGCCCGAGAAAGGCCCGGCGCGCGAGGTTGCGCTCGCGCGGCGGCAGCGCGGACCAGTCCTCCATGAGCGCCGCCGCGAGGGCGTTCCACGCGATGACCTCCAGGGTCGCGGAGGTCACGAACGCGGCGGCCTGCGGCAGGCGGTCCAGCATGAGCTGGACGCTCGGGCGCACCTCGCGCGGCGGTCCGGGCGGCGGGCCCGGCGGCAGGCCGGCGAGCTGGTGCAGGTAGTTCCGCTCGGCGTCGGACAGGCGCAGCGCCCGGGCGAGACCGCCCACGACCTCGCGCGACGGGCGCGGTCCGCGGGCCTGCTCCAGCCGCGTGTAGTACTCGGTGGAGATGTACGCGAGCTGCGCCACCTCCTCGCGGCGCAGGCCAGGTGTACGACGCCGCTGCCCTGCGGGCAGGCCGACGTCGGCGGGGCTGATCCGCTCGCGCCGGCCGCGCAGGAAGGTCGCGAGCTCGGCTCTGTCCATGCCCCCGAGTATGGGCGGGCGCCCCGACGGTAGCCAGGTACCCGCGATGCCTGGATAGGTCCCCTGGCCCGGCGCAGGCTCGTCGGCATGAGCACATCAACCACCGAAACAGTCCCCACGACGACCGGGGCCGGCCTGCTGGCCGGCAAGGTCGCCTTCATCACCGGTGCCGGCCGCGGCATCGGCGCGGCGTCGGCCCGCCTCTTTGCCCGCGAGGGCGCCACGGTGGTCCTCTCGGCCCGCACGGAGTCGCAGCTCAAGGTCGTGACCGAGGAGGTCAGGGCGGCGGGCGGCACCGCGGACTACGTGGTCGCCGACCTGTCCGACGCCGACAGCGTGCGCGCCGCCGTCGACCGGGTGGTGGAGCTGCACGGCCGCCTGGACGTCGCGTTCAACAACGGCGCAGCGTTCACCCCGCCCCAACCGCTGGACGAGGTGTCCGAGGCCGACTTCGACCGCGTCTACACCGTGAACCTGCGCGGACCGTGGCTGGCCATGGTCGCCGAGATCAACGCCATCCGGGCGACCGCTGGGGCGGGGGCCATCGTCAACAACACCAGCATCGGCAGCCTGCGGGCCAACCCCGTGCTGCCCGCCTACGGCGCGATGAAGCGGGGCGTGAACAGCCTCACCGAGTCGGCCGCCGTGACCTACGGGCCGGAGGGGATCCGGGTCAACGCGGTGTCCCCGGGCGGCACGTACACCGAGATGATCCAGGCCTGGGAGGAGCACAGCCCGGGCCTGATGGAGCAGATGACGCCCCGGATCCCGCTGCGCCGCGGGGCCCAGCCCGAGGAGATCGCCGAGGCCGCGGCCTGGCTCCTGAGCGACCGCGCTTCCTACGTCACGGGCGCGATCCTCCAGGTGGACGGCGGCGCGGGGGCGTAACCGGCGGCGGCGCCGGCCGGATCGGCGGAACGTGTCGGCGAGGCGACCTTTTAGCGCACACCGATCATTTTCGCCATCCGGAATGGGGCGCAATTACTGAAATTCGCCGCCAGGGCCATCGCGTGACATTACCGGCTATTCTGGAGAGCTTTTTCATAGGGGCGGATTTCCTGGTGATACGTTGCACATGGCGGCTCCCGCTCCGGGAGGCGGTCCCTTTGACGATTTCCCATCGAGGCTGCGCGCCATATGCACATCAGCCTGGGGGAGCTCGTCATGGAAACAATCCGTAATCGCGGAAGGAAACGCATCGCCATAATTCTCGCCGCGATACTCACTATTACGGGGGTCGGCGTCGCGTTCGCCTACTGGACCTCCACCGGTACCGGCAGCGGGACGGCGACGACCGGCGAGAGCATCGCGTTCACGATCACGAGCGATACCGCCGTCGGCACGATCGCCCCGGGCAACGCGGGGCAGACCGTCGACTTCACGGTCACCAACCCCGGTGAAGGAACTCAGAACCTGACCGGGGTCACCGTCACGATGGCCACCGCCGACGGAACCCCCTGGGTGCCGGCCGGCAACTGCCTGATCGGCGACTACACGGCTACCGTCACCGACAACCCCAGCGGTGAGATCCTCGCCGGCGGGTCAGTGGACGGGACGGCAACGGTGACGCTGACCAGCACCGCCGCTAACCAGGACGACTGCCAGGGCCAGGACGTACCGCTGCACTTCACCGCTTCCTGATCCGGCGCCCGGGGTTGCCGCCGTGGGCGGCACGCCACCGGGCGCCAAGCGGGCTGTCACCAGCCCGACCGCGGCGACCCCCCTCGCCGCTGCCGTGCACGGCCAACAGAACGCAATCGTCGCTCATGAGCACTCACACCGGACGGTCTCGGGCCCATCGCGGTCGCACCAGCGCCCCCATGTCCGGCGCCGCGGCGGTGCTGACCGTTCTCCTCGCCCTGGCCATGGCCGTCCTCACCGGGACGACGCCCGCTTCGGCCTACTGGAGCGCCTCCGGTTCGGCGTCCGCGACCGCGGCGACCGCCACCCTGCCCGCACCGGTCGACGTGACGGTCCCGGGGACCGCCGGGGTGGACGTCCCGGTCAGCTGGACCCCGGGCGAGGGCCCCGTCCAGCCGGCGGGTTACTACGTCACGCGGCACACGGACGAGTCGACCAACCCGGCGTGCGCGAGCAGCCCTACCTCGTTGCTCGACGGGACCAGCTGCGACGACGCCAACGCCCCCGACGGTGAACACACCTATGTCGTGACCGCCGTCTACGCGTCGTGGACAGCCCCCAGCGCTGCCAGCGCGACGGTCACCGTGACGGCCCCGACCCTGTTGGAAGCGGCGCAGAGCTACTCCGTCCTCGCCGCCACAGCAGTGGTCAACACCGGCACCACGTCGGTCAGCGGCGACCTAGGCGTGAGCCCGGGCAACGCCATCACCGGCATCGACCCGATGGCGGTCGGCGGTGACATCCACGCGGACGACGAGCACGCTGCCGCCGCGCAGGCCGCCCTGGCCGATGCCCACGGGAACCTGGCCGCACGACCGGCGGACGCCGAGCTGGTCGGCGACCTCGGCGGTCGCACCCTGCTACCAGGCGTCTACCACAGCACGGCCGCGATGGCCGTGACCGGAACTCTTGTCCTCGACGCGCAGGGCGACGCCGACGCAGTCTTCGTCCTCCAGTCGTCCGCGGCGTTCAACACCGCCGCGGCCAGCAGGGTCGACCTCATCGACGGTGCGCAGGCATCGAACGTGTTCTGGGTCGTCGCCGGCGCCGCAGGAACCGGGGCGAACTCGTTCCTCTCGGGGACGATCCTCGCCCAGGGCGCCATCACGCTCGGCGCAAGCACCGAGCTGATCGGCCGAGCGCTCTCGCTCGACACGGTGACCATGGCGTCCAGCACCATCCGGTTTACCGGAGCTCTCCCGCCCACGATCGGCATCGACGGCGGGTCCGCGGCCGTCACCAAGGACACCACGCCCACGATCGGCGGCACGAGCAGCGCCGCGCAGTCCAGTGCGGTCACCGTGATCGTCGACGGCCAGAGCCTGGGCACCACCGTGGCCGTGGACGGCACCTGGACGGTTACCGCAGCGGAGCTCTCCGCGGGGCGGTACGAGGTCGTCGCCAGGGTCCGGGACGCCAACGGGGACGGGTCCGCCGCCTCTCAGGGCCTCACGGTCGAGGTGAACCCTCCGGCGATCGACCTCGGAGCCGCCGCCACGTACTCCGTCCTCGCGGCCACCGGCGTCGTCAACACCGGAGCGACGACGATGAGCGGTGACCTCGGCGTCAGCCCCGCGACGTCGGTCACCGGCTTCCCGCCGGGAACCTTCGACGGGGCCCTGCACGCGGGAGATCCCGCGGCAGCGGTCGCACAGGAGGGCCTGCTCGCAGCACTGGACGCGGCATCCTCACGGGCGCCCCACACGGAGATCGCCGGCGACCTGGGCGGGCAGGTCTTCCACGCGGGAGTCCATCACCGGACCGCGGCGCTGGCTCTGACGGGAACCGTCACCCTGGACGGCGAAGGCGACCAGGACGCCGTGTTCGTCTTCCTGACCGATGCTGCCTTCGACACCGCCGCCGGCAGCATCGTCTCGCTCGTCGACGGGGCCCAGCCCGCCAACGTGTTCTGGGTCGCCGACGGCGCGACAGGAACCGGCGCGAACTCGTCGATGTCCGGCGCCCTTCTTTCCCGGGGCGCGATCACCCTCGGCGCCGGAACGACACTGACCGGGCAGGCGCTCTCGCGCGACACCGTCACCATGGCCGGAAGCTCGCTCACCGGCGTCACGCTCGCGCCGATGCCCCGCGAGGAGACGGTCGTGCCGGACGACGCGGACGAGACCGCGCCACCGGTCGAGGAGACGGCGCCGCCGGACGAGCAGAGCGTGCCGGACGAGCAGGACGTGTCCACGCCGGCCCCGACCGGCGACGAGATCAACGACGACGCGACGGTGACGTCATGAACTGCGACCTGCTGCCGCGCACCGGCCCCGACGTCGATCTCGGCC
The DNA here is from genome assembly GCF_042670845.1 of Promicromonospora sp. NPDC057138. Classification (NCBI taxonomy): domain Bacteria; kingdom Bacillati; phylum Actinomycetota; class Actinomycetes; order Micrococcales; family Promicromonosporaceae; genus Promicromonospora; species Promicromonospora sp. NPDC057138. Next base: position 20,620 of record NZ_JBHUUX010000078.1, read on the forward strand.
TGATCCTGATCATCGCGATCGCCTGCCTCGTCGCCGGAGCCGTGCTCCTGCTCGCGGCCGCTCGCGGACGGCGCAGGGGCGCGACCGCGGTCGTCGCGGTCCTGCTCATGGGCACCGTCGTGGTGCTCGGCCCGGGATCGGCCGCGACGGCCGCTACGACGGACTGCGACTCCTCCGACAACTCGCTGACCGTGACCCAGACCTCCACGATGGAAGGGCTCGCGCCCGGTGTCGCTCCGGCGCCCATCACCGGGCGCGTCGTGAACAACGGAACCGACAGCGCCTACGTCGCCGCGGTCGCGGTCGAGATCACCCACGTCACCGCCGAGCCCGGTGCACCCGCCGGAGCCTGCAGCGCCGCCGACTACCGCGTCATCGACACCACGATGACCGTCGGCAAGACCCTCGGCCCCGGGGGTTCCGCGCCCTTCGCCGGGGCGTCGATCGGTTTCGCCGACCAGGCCACCGACCAGGCCACCGACCAGGACGCGTGCCAGCGCGCAACGGTCCATCTCCTGTACACCGCCAACCCCGGTGGGTCCGGCTAGTCGCGCCGGTCCTCGCTGGCCGCACGGCGCTCGGGGTGACGACCGCTACCGATCACTCACGGCCGGACTGCGGAGGCGACGCAGCATGCGCGCGTCCTGGAAGCCGACCGCGTGGGCCGCCGACTCGACCGTCGCGCCGTGGCCGATCAGGTGCTCCGCCCGCTCCAGTCGCAGGATCTGCTGGTAGCGCAGGGGCGTCACCCCGGCCGCCCGCGTGAACAGCCTGGTCAGGGTGCGCTCGGCGACGCCGGCATGCGCGGCCAGGTCGGCGAGCGGCAGGGGGCGGGCGAAGTGCGTGTCGATGTGGTTCTGCGCACGATGCACCGTGTCGTCGACGTGCGACCGGTGCCGCAGCATCGCGCTGGCCTGCGGCTCCGTCCCGTTCCGCCGCGCGTACACCACCATCTCCCGGGCCACCCGCGCGGCGAGCGCCGGGCCGTGCCGCATGGCGAGCAGGTGCAGCGAGAGGTCGATGCCGCTGGCGATGCCCGCGGATGTGACCACGCCGCCGTCGGTGGTGAACAGGACGTCGCGCACCACGTGCGCCCGCGGGTGTCGGGCGGCGAGGTCGTCCTGGACGCCGTGGTGGGTGGTGCAGCGCCGGCCGTCCAGCAGCCCGGCCTGGCCGAGGGCGTCCGCCCCGGCGCACACGCTGGCGACGGTGCCGCCCGCAGCGTGATGAGCGGCGAGCCGCTCCCGCAGCTCGTCGCTCAGGCGCGGCCAGGCGGCCGGGTCGTCACCGACGCGCCACCCGGGGACGACGACGAGGTCGTCCGGGGTCAGCGCCGGCCATGCGGTGTCCGCGGCGAGCGGGAGGCCCTGCGCCGAGGCGACCACACCGCCGTCGGCCCCAGGACTGCCGGAGGCCGGCGCATCGGACCCGGGACTGCCGGACGCCGCGGCGCCGGACACGTACCGCAGGTCGTAGCGGTGGCCGAGGTCCCCCGCGGTGAAGAACGCCTGCGCGGGCCCCGCGAGATCGAGCAGGTGGACCCCGGGCAGGAGCACGAAGACGACGGTGGTCACACGGCCGATGCTGCCACGTCGGGCTGGGGTGCCGCGCCGGGCTCGGCGCCGGCCGCCTCCGCCTCGAGCTCCGCGACGGTCGCGATGCGTGCGAAGCGGCCGCGGAGCACGGCCTCGGTGCGCTCCAGGATGTCGGCGGCGCTGAACCGGCCGAGCGGGTCGGTGCTGGTGGCGTCGCTGACGAACGTCACGTCGTAGCCGAGGTCGGAGCCGACCCGCGTGGTGGTCTCGACGCACTGCTCGGCCCGGATGCCGCAGATGCGCAGCTCGCCCACGCCGTGCGCGGTGAGGATCTGCTGGAGGTTGGTCGTGGTGAACGCGTTGTGCGAGGTCTTGCGCAGCACGGGCTCGCCGGGCCGGGGCTCGCTCAGCTCCTCGAACAGTCGGACGTGGCCGGACTCGGGGTCGAACACGTTGCCCGACCCAGGCTCGGTGTGCAGCACCCAGACCACGAGGTCGCCGGCGGCGCGGGCGAGCTCGACGAGCCGGTTGACGGGCTCGGCGACCGTCGGGTTGAGCGTGTCGGCCCACTCCGTGCGGGCACGGAAGGACTCCTGGACATCGATGACGATCAGTGCTCGGTTCATGACCCCAGTCTGGTCGCGCGGGAGTCGGGGCGGGAGGCCGGATCAGGTCCCGGGGCGGACGGATCTGGTCACGCGAGACTCCGCCTCGACTCGTTGGTTGTGGGCGCGATCATTGCGGCTACGCACCCGTCTTAGGCGCAATGATCGCGCCCACAACCAACGACGATCAGGCCTCGAAGGCAGCCACGTTCCGGCGGGCCCAGTCGGCGAACGACCGCGCCGGGCGGCCGAGCACCGCCTCGACGTCCGGGCTGACCACCTGTTCCTCCGGGAGGGGCTCACCCAGGATCGCCAGGGTGCCGTCGACGACGTGCTCGGGGATGTAGGCGAGCATCGCGGCCCGGGCCTCCTCGCGCGTGAGCTCGACGAAGGTCAGGGGGACGCCGAGCGCCTCGGCGAGCGCCCGCGTCCGGTCGCGCGGCGAGACGGCGGCGGGACCGGTGAGCACGTAGGTGCGGCCAACGTGCCCGTCGTCGACCAGGGCGGCCGCCGCGACCTCCGCGATGTCGTGGGGGTCGACGGCGGGCAGCGCGACGTCGCCGAACGGCGCGTGCACGGCGCGCTCGGCGCTGACCGACGGAGCCCAGACGAGCGCGTTGCTGGCGAAGTCCCCGGGCCGCAGCACCGTCCAGTCGAGGCCCGATCCCCGCACGAGCTTCTCGAGCTGGGCGAGGGGCCCGTGCGAGACCGAGCCGGAGCGCGTGGCCGCGCCCAGCGACGAGAGCAGGACGAGGCGCCGCACGCCCGCGTCGGCGGCCGTGCCGATGATCCGCTCGGTGTCCAGATGCTCGCCCGAGCCCGGCACCAGGAGGAACATGGCTTCCGCGCCCTCGACGGCGGCGCGCAGGCTGTCCGGGTCGGCCAGGTCCGCGCGTTCGCCGCGGACCCGGGGGTCGTCGAGCGGGGCGACGCCCGAGCGGGACACGGCGGCGACGTCATGGCCCCGTCGGGCGAGCTCGGCGACCAGAGGTCGGCCGATGTTTCCGGTGGCTCCGGTGACGACGATCATGGGTGCTCCTTGGCTGAGGTGGCGTGACCCCGAACCGGGGCCGGGCGACCTCTGCGGCCGCCGTGCCGCCGACATTACGAGCGTGAGTACAGTAGGTTCCCTCAGGAAAGTATTGGAGCCTGCCATGCCGAATGCGAGGCCGGTCACGAGCACGTGGTCGCCACAGCCCGACGACGACCCGGCCACCGCCTGCCCCATCGCGCCGGTCGTGGACCTCGTCTTCAGCCGGTGGACGACGCCGATCCTGTGGGTGCTGCAGGCGCACGGCACCCAGCGCTTCGTCGAGCTGGAGCGGCGCATCGGCGTGACGCCGAAGGTACTCACCCAGCGCCTGCGCCAGCTCGAACGGGACGGCCTGGTGCAGCGCGGGATCTACGCGGAGGTACCGCCGCGCGTGGAGTACGAGATCACCGAGCTCGGCAGCAGCCTCCAGACGGTGTTCGCCGCCCTGGGCGAGTGGAGCGACGCCCACATGGCCGACGTCGAGGTGGCGCGCGCCGGCTACACGGGCCCCCTCCCCCGTTAGCGCCGCGCGCCCCGCGCCGCGCGCCCGAAACGGGCGGTCGGCAAAAGGTCAGGTCATCGGCAACTCGGGTTACCGATGACC
>NZ_JBHUUX010000079.1:0-23790 GCF_042670845.1 Promicromonospora sp. NPDC057138
GGTCAGACCCGCAGGTCACCCGAGTGACCTGCGGGTCTGACACGTCCGCGAGCTTCTGACAGGTGCCCCAACCTGTCGACCGTTTTGTTCGTCTGCCCTCGTGCGGGCGGCACATGCCGCCCATTCCTCTCGAAGGAGACAGCAGATGCGCGTCAGAGCAGGTGCAGCAGCGGTGCTCGCCGCAGTCCTGGTGGGCGGGGGGACGGCGGCCTCGGCCGCCGGGCCCGGCGATCCGCCCGCCGCCACGACGTCCAGCGCGGCCTTCGCGACGTCCGGCGCTACGTCCGGTGCGGCGTCCGACAGCCCCGGAACCCCGACCTCGACCGTCACGCTGATCACGGGCGACCGGGTCACGCTCACGCAGTCGGACGGCCATCCCAGGCTGGTCGGCATCGAGCCCGGGAAGGGTCGCGAGGGGGTCGGCTTCCTCCAGGAGATCGAGAAGGACCAGCTGTACGTCGTCCCCACGGACGTCGCGGACCTGGTCCCGGATCGTCTCGACCGGGCGCTGTTCGACGTCGCGGGCCTGGCCGAGGCCGGCTATGCCGAGTCCCACCCGGACACGGTGCCGGTCATCGTGCAGGCGACCGCCGCCTCCGGTGGGGCGGGGGCAACGGGAGCGCGGACGGCGTCGGCCGAGCCCGACTGGGCGGGCCTGGGTATCAAGCCTGAGCGCAAGCTGGAGTCCGTCCACGCCGTCGCGGCCGACCTCGGCCGCGGCGCGGCATCCGACCTGCTGGCCACCCTCCACGACCGGTCGGCGAACGCCCGGACGGCGACCGCCGCCCCGTCGACGGCCGCCGCGCCGTCCGACCTCAAGGTCTGGCTGGACACCCCGGTCCGGGCCCTCGACGCGGACTCGACGCCCCAGATCGGCGCGCCCGCGGCCTGGGACGCCGGGTACACGGGCGAGGGCGTCACGGTGGCGGTCCTTGACACGGGCGTGGACACCACCCACCCCGACCTGGACGACGTGACGATCGGCTCGCGCGACTTCACCGGTTCGGGGAGCACGACTGACGGCTTCGGGCACGGCACGCACGTCGCCTCGATCGCGCTCGGGTCGGGCGACGCGTCCGACGGCGTGAACCGCGGCGTGGCACCCGGCGCGGACCTGCTGGTCGGCAAGGTCCTGGCCGACGACGGCTACGGCCAGACGTCCTGGATGATCGACGGGATGGAGTGGGCGGCGAACGAAGGCGCCGACATCGTCAACCTGAGCCTCGGCCAGTCCGGGAACTACAGCGACGGGACGGATCCGTCGTCCCTGGCGGTGGACACGCTGAGCGCCGAGTACGGCACCCTGTTCGTCATCGCCGCGGGCAACGAGGGGGAGTACGGCAACGGGACGGTGACGGCCCCGGGGTCCGCCGATTCGGCGCTGACGGTGGGCGCCGTGGACGACTCGGACGAGGTCACGTGGTTCTCCAGCCGCGGGCCGCGCGGCGGGGACAACGGCCTCAAGCCGGACGTGACCGCCCCTGGCGACAAGATCGTCGCGGCCCGCGCGGCCGGGACGGCGATGAGCACTGTCGTCGACGACTACCACGTCGCAGCCTCGGGCACGTCCATGGCGACCCCGCACGTCACGGGCGCCGCGGCGGTGCTCAAGCAGGCCCGCCCGGAGCTCACCGGCCAGGAGCTCAAGTCGATCCTCATGGGTTCCGCCCAGCACACCTCAGGGACGGTGTGGGACGAGGGTGCCGGGCGCATCTACCTGCCGACCGCGCTGGAGCAGCGGGCCGAGGTCTCGCCGTCGTCGCTCTCCCTCGGCACCTTCATGTTCCCGCAGCAGGGGGCGGAGACACAGACCCTCACGTACGAGAACCCGACGGATTCCGACGTCACGCTCGCTCTCACGCTGGACGTGACCGGCCCGGACGGCGAACCGCTGCCGACCGATGCGGCCACCCTCTCGGCAGCCTCGGTGACCCTGCCCGCGCAGGGCACTGCCACCGTGGACGTCACGGTGGACCGCACCACCGGCGAGCCGGGGCGCTTCTCCGGCGCGGTCGTCGCCACCGCGGCCGACGGCGCCGAGATCCGCACGGCGCTCGGCTGGTACAAGGAGGACGAGCACTACGATCTGACGATCGAGGCCGTCGGCCGGGACGGTGATGCGCACGACGGTCTGGCGGCCGTGCTGAACGTCGACGAGGGCTCCGCCTACGGCGCGGGCGTCGGTCTCGACGGCGGCACACGCACCGTGCGCGTTCCCGCCGGTACCTACTCGGTTCAGGGCCAGATGTGGGAAGAGGACTCCTCGGAATCGGTCACCGAGATGACGTTGGCCGTCGAGCCGGAGGTCGAGGTGACCGCAGATACCACGGTGGTTCTCGACGCACGCGAGGCGGAGCCGGTCACTGTCACCACGGAGCGCCCGGCCGACCTGCGGTCGGTCACTGCCGGCGTCTTCCGGACCGACGTGCCCGACAGGTATCTCGCCGGAGTCGGCAGCTCGGTTCCCGGCGACGCGGACGTCTATGTCACGCCGACCGGGCCGGCAACCAAGGGCGGCCTGGACTTCAGCACGGGCTTCTCCCTGGTGGCGCCCACCACCGGCGACAAGGCGCCCGCCTACACGTACGACCTCCTGTACGTCCAGGACTCCGTCGAGAAGCTCGCGTTCGCCGCGACGCCGGAGAACACCGCGGCGGTCCAGGTCGGCTATGCCGATCTCGGCCCTGGGGCCGTCACGGGAGGCAGATGGTGGGGCGTGGCCCCGAACAGGGAGTGGATCAATCACGTAGGGCGCTACCGCACCGCCGACGCCGGTAGCGTGCGTACCGAGTACCTCAGCGGGGACGTGGTGTGGGACGGCAGCACTCAGATCCTGCCGGACGACGGCTCCGAGCCGGCGTACTTCTACAGTGACCACCGGATGTTCACCCCGGGCGAGGAAGGCACGGAGACCTTCGGCAGCGCGGTGCTCAACACCCGGCTCCGGGCGGACGGCTGGTTCCAGACCCAGGACGACTCGCTCGCCCTGGTCATCCCTGGGTGGACCGACGGCGCGGGGAACGCGTCCTCGGGGCCCGAGCAGTCCGATCGCCTGCGGGTGTGGCAGGACGGCAACCAGGTGACCGACGTCGACGGCTACCAGGCGGACGTCCCTGTCCCGGCCGGCGGCGCCGACTACCGCGTCGTCCTGGACGCCGACCGGGATGCCACCTGGTGGAACCGGTCCACGACGTTGAGCACCGAGTGGACCTTCCACGCGGAACCCGGCGGCTCCAGGGAGAAGCCGGTGATCCTGCCCGTACTCGACATCGCCTACGACGTCGCAGGCATTGACCTCGCCAACAAGGCCCCGAGGCGGACCACCGCCACGGTGACCGTCGGCCACCAGGCCGGCAGCATGGGCGGCACGGTCGTCGGGGCCCGCCTCTGGTGGTCGCCCGACGATGGTGCCACCTGGCGCAAGGCCACGCTGCGCCGGACCGGTGCGGGCGTCTACACCGCTGACCTTCGTGTGCCGAAGGGCACGGGGCACGTCTCACTCCGCGTCGAGGCGAAGGACAAAGCGGGCAGCACGATCGAGCAGAAGGTGATCCGGGCGTACGGCGTCCGCTGACCACCTGACCACGGCGGAAACCCCGTTCTCGCCGCGGCGCGGGGTGTAGCCTCCTGCGCGACATGAGCGAGCAGACGACCAGCGGTGACGGCGAACTCGTAGGGCCCGACGGCGGCCTGCCGCGGGTCAAGGGATCGCACACCGGGAAGCCCCCGATCCGCGTGATCTTCGTGCCCGGGCTCGGCGACCGGCTGCCACCCCTGGTGCACCTCCAGCGCGAGGCGCTGCGCACCTGGCGCGCGCTCGGCGTGCGCACCACGATGTTCCGCGTCCGCTGGTCGTCGGACGCGTCGTTCCAGGACCGGCTGGACCGGCTCGACGAGATGGTCGAGCGCTACGAGCAGCGGGGCGAGCGGGTAGCGCTCATGGGTGCGTCCGCGGGGGCGGGCGCGGTGCTCGCGGCGTATGCCCGACGGCGCTCGATCGTCGCCGTCGTGATCATCGCCGGGAAGTTCCTCGAGCCCGAGGACATCATCAAGCCGGTGCTGCAGCGCAACGCGCCTTTCGCGCAGTCGCTGTCGACGGTGCCGAAGCTCCTGGAGGAGCTGGGCCCGGACGACCGCGCGAAAATCCTGAGCCTGCGGTCGGCCAGGGACGGCGTGGTCGACGACGAGGACACCCTGCTCGAGGGCGCCGTGAACGAGACGATGCGCGTGGTGGGCCACGTGATAGCCATCGGCTACGCGCTGATGTTCCGGGCACGCCGGGTCGTCCAGTTCCTGCGTGACGTCGTCACGGACTGATCGGACGCGGCCCGCGCCGTCGCCCACCCGGAGTGCTAGCGTTTCTCACATCGTGAGCACCTTCATCTGTACCTGCTGTCGCCGCTGAGCGGTCGCCGACGAGGCGACCCCCTTGGCGCGATTCCTCGCGCCGCCGACAGCAGTCCCCGCTCACACCGCATCCCGCGCACGCGCCCGCTCGCACGCCCGTCCTTCCTGGCGGGCCGCGAGCACGGCGGAGCTTTCGACGGATGCCGGGGCCGTCGCCGTCGGCGCACCCACCCGGCACCCATCGAAAGGACCCTCCCATGCCCGGCATCCCCGTCCTGGACCTCTCGCTGCTCGATGGCAGCCCCGACGACCAGGCGCGGTTCCGCGACGAGCTGCGGCGCGCCACCCACGAGGTCGGCTTCTTCTCCCTGGTCGGTCACGGCGTCCCGCGTGACCTGATCGACCGCGCCTACGCCACGGCCCGGGAGTTCTTCGCGCTTCCCGAGGAGCAGAAGCGCGCGATCGAGAACGTCCACAGCCCGCACTTCCGCGGCTGGACGCGCATGGGCGGCGAGCGCACGCTCGGCCGTGTCGACCAGCGCGAGCAGATCGACGTCGGCGCCGAGCGCCCCGCAGTCCCGGCCGGACACGGCACGCCCGACTACTGGGTCCTGGAAGGGCCGAACCTGTGGCCCGAGACGCTGCCCGCCCTGCGCGAGGTCGCCGAGGAGTGGCTGAGCCGGCTCGACGGCGTCGCCACGCGCCTGCTGCGGGCGTGGGCGGAGGCGCTCGGGGCGCGGTCGGACACGTTCGACGCCCTGTTCGAGCGGCCCTCGCCCCACCTGAAGATCGCTCGATATCCGGGGGTCGAGGCGGCCGCGCCCGCACAAGGCGTCGGCGCGCACAAGGACCTGGGCGTGCTCACCCTCCTCTCGGTCGAGGACGGCAAGGCGGGCCTGCAGGTGGAGAAGGACGGCGAGTGGCTCGACGTCGTCCCGCCGGACGGCGCCTTCGTCGTGAACATCGGCGAGCTGCTCGAGATCGCGACCGACGGCTACCTCAAGGCGACCCTGCATCGCGTGGTCTCGCCGCAGGCGGGCACCGAACGCATCTCGATCCCGTACTTCCACGGGCCGGCGCTCGACGCCACCGTCCCGCGGATCGACCTGCCGCCCGCGCTCGCCGCCGACGCGCCCGGCGTGACCCGGGACCCGGCCAACCCGCTGCACGCCGTGTTCGGCGACAACTGGCTCAAGAGCCGGCTGCGCGCGCACCCGAACGTGGTGGAGGCGCAGCACCCGCACCTGCTGCAGACGGTGTGAGCGGTTGGTCCCAGGGCAGAGGCTCTTCGCGGGGTCGTGTCACTGACAGTAGACAATGTGCGCTGACAGTGACACGACCCCGCGGGGCGTTGCCCCGGCGCGGTGCGTAGCCGGGCTTACGGACACTTCAGGGATCCGTGCGCGTCCGGATCTTGTCCGAGGGCCCCGGCGTCCGCACACTCGGGCTATGACGACCTCCCAGGACACCTCCGCCGCCGTCGCGCACTTCGCGGGGCGGCTCGCCTTCGAGACCGACGTCGCCGACGTCCATACCGCGCTCGCCGGGCTGGACGCCGCGGACGCCCCGTTCACCCTGGTCGACGTCCGGTCCCAGGAGTCGTGGGACCAGGGCCACGTGCCCGGCGCGGTGCACCTGCCGAGCGGCAAGGTGCGCTTGCGGGCCGAGCGGACCATCGACCGGGACCGGCCCGTCGTCACCTACTGCTGGGGCCCTGGCTGCAACGGGGCGACCAAGGCCGCGCTCGAGTTCGCACAGCTCGGCTACGAGGTCAAGGAGATGATCGGCGGCTTCGAGTACTGGGTGCGCGAGGGCTTCGCCTACGACACGGCGAGCGGCAGGGTCAACCCGGACCCAGACCCGCTCGCGGCCCCTGTCTGACGCGATCCGCACCCGGGCCCCACGCGAGGGTCCGCTTCGAGCACACGATCAGGCTTGGAGATCGCGCGGAAACCATGCCTCAGCGTGTTCTCGAAGCGGACTGTCAGTGTGCGCTTGGCCCTGCGCCGGTCACGCCGGGCGGTAGCGGTTCTCCGGGCGGCCCGTGGCCCCGTACCGGGGGGTGACCTGGGCGTATCCCTCGGCGACGAGGTGCTCGAGGTACCGGCGGGCGCTGACCCGCGACATACCGACGGCCTCTGCGACCTCGGCCGCCGACGCGTCCGCACTCACCACCCCGCACAGCCGCCCCAGCGCCTCCTGGACCAGGGTGCGGCTCCGCTCGGACAGCCCCTTCGGCGGCAGCGCGGTGGGGGACCGCGGTCCCGCGAGGAGCTGGTCCACCTCGTCCTGGTCGAGCGTGTCCTGGGCGCGGCGCACGTCCTCGCGCCGCTGCCAGACCTCGTCGAGCCGTTCGCGCAGCGCGGCGGCGGTGAACGGCTTGACCAGGTAGGCGAGCACGCCGCCGGCCATGGCCTGCCGCACGCTGTCGAGCTCGCGGGCCGCGGTGGTGGCGACGACGTCGATGGGCGGGCCGGGCAGCAGCCGCAGCCGCCGGAGCACGTCGAGCCCGCCGATGTCGGGCAGGTGCAGGTCGAGCAGCACCAGGTCCGGCCGCAGCGCCGCCGCGAGGCGCAACGCGTCCGCGCCGTTGCGCGCCTCGCCCACCACGACGAACCGCGGGTGGCTCTCCACGAATCCGCGGTGCACGACGGCGACGGCCGGGTCGTCCTCGACGACGAGCGTCCGCGCTTGCTCCGTCATACCGTCGCCTTCCCGTGCCCGACGGCGTACGCCACGGCCCCCGGCAGCTCCACCGTCACCCGCGCCCCGCCGAGATCCCCGGTCGCGATGCCCACCTCGCCGTCGCGCCGGTCCACCACGCGCCGCACGAGCGCCAGGCCGATACCCCGGCTGTGCTCGCGGTCGCTGGGCACCTTCGTGGAGAACCCGGCCTTGAACACCTGGTGCTGCAGGTTCACGGGCACGCCGGGGCCGTCGTCGTCCACCTGGAGGCGCAGGTGCGCGCCGTCCACCACCAGCAGCACGCGGACGTGCCCGTCCGGGCCGGTGGCGTCGACCGCGTTGTCGATCAGGTTCCCGAGCACGATGAGCGCGTCGGTGTGCAGCGCCGAGGCCTCGGGGGTCGTCGGCGTGTCGAGCGCGGACTCGTCGGCGACGTCGAGCGTCACGCCGCGCTCGCGCGCCGTGATCGCCTTGACCAGGAGCAGGGCCGCGAGCTCGGGCGACCGTACGCCGGGCGCGACCGCCGACGAGGTGAGCAGCCCGCCGTAGCCCGACCGCTCGATGAAGGCGACGGCCTCCTCGGTACGGCCCAGCTCCAGCAGGCCCGAGATCACGTGCACGGTGTTGGCGAACTCGTGCGACTGGGAACGCAGCGCGTCGGTGAGGCCCCTGGTCTCCAGCAGGGTCGCGATGTCCTCGGGCTCGAGCAGATAGATCCGGCGGCGCACCAGGCGCGTCACCCACGCCGCGCACAGCACGCCGACCACCGTGGCGGCGGCGAGCGCGCCGAGCAGCCAGTTGTGGTCGTCGGTCAGGTCGGCGCGCAGCTCGGACTCGAGGACCCCGACGCTCGCGGTGCCGATGACGGGGGCGGGCGAGGCGTCGTCCGGCGCGTCCCCGTAGACGGGCACCTTGACCCGCCACGACGTGCCGAGCGTGCCCGTCTGGGTGCCCGTCCAGATCTGCCCGGAGAGCGGTATGGAGGGGTCCGTCGACACCGGCTTGCCGATCTGCTCCGGATCGGGGTGGGAGTAGCGGACGCCCTTCTCGTCGGTGACCACCACGTACGTCACCTCGGACGCCTCGCGGATCACCTCGGCGATCGGCTGGATCGTGGCGGAGGGGTCCTCGTCGTCGAAGGCCTCGTGGATGGCGGGCAAGCGCGCGACCGACTGCGCCACCCCGGTCATCCGGTCGACGTAGGCCTCACGGAGCTGCCGCTCCTGCAGGGTTGACGCCACAAATCCGGTGGTACACACGAGCACGAGCACGATGACGACCTGCAGCACCAGTAGCTGCGCCCGGAGCGTCATCGCTCTTCTCACGGACGCCAGTGTGCACCGGGTTATGGCCGGTGCGGTAGCCGGGCGGGCACGACCTAAACGACCACAACGTTCGTTGCGACCAGAACCGGGCCCCCGCGTACGCCGCTTCCTAGACTCCCGCCGCAGGTGAACCCGAGGGCCGGCGACGTAGCTGGCCGGGTACACGCATCCGCTCAAGGAGGAGACATGCGCATCATCCGAACCGGGGCTGCCCCCGTCGGAATCGTCCTGGCACTGGCCCTTGCGGGTTGTTCCAGCCTGGAGTCGGGCGGCGGCGGTGGCAGTGACACCGCGATCGACGACCTCAGCATCGTGGTCCCCGCCGGGCCCGGCGGCGGCTGGGACTCGACCGGCCGCGCGATGCAGGCCGACCTGCAGGAGGAGGGTCTGGTCGGCTCGGCCTCGGTCACCAACGTCGACGGCGCCGGCGGCACGGTCGGCCTGGCGAACATCGCCAACGCCACCGACCCGAACACCCTGCTGGTGATGGGCCTGGTCATGGTGGGCGCCGTCGAGACCAACCAGTCCCAGGCCCGGATCGAGGACACGACCCCGATCGCGCGCCTCACCGAGGAGCAGGAGGTCATCGTGGTCCCGGCGGAGTCGCCGTACGAGACCGTCGAGGACCTCGTCGCCGACGTCGAGAAGAACGGCAAGGACGTCACCATTACCGGCGGGTCGGCAGGCGGTACTGACCACATCCTCGCCGGCATGCTGCTCAAGGCCGCCGGCCTGCCCGCGGAGGACATCGCGAACGACCTCAACTACGTCGCCTACTCCGGCGGCGGCGAGTCCCTGGCGGCCCTGCTCGGCAACAAGGTGGACGCGGGCATCTCCGGCGTCAGCGAGTACGCCGAGCAGGTCGAGGCGGGCAAGCTGCGGGCGCTCGCGGTCTCCGGCGGCGAGCGCGTCGACGCGCTCCCGGACACGCCCACCCTCACCGAGGCCGGGTACGACCTCGTCCTCACCAACTGGCGCGGCGTGGTCGCCCCGGGCTCGATCGACGACGCCGAGAAGGAGGCGCTGACCGACGCCGTCACCGAGCTCGCGGAGTCGGACGCGTGGCAGGCCACGCTCGAGGAGCAGGGCTGGGACGACGCGTTCCTCACCGGTGACGACTTCGACTCGTACCTGACCGACAACATCGCCGAGATCCAGGTGGTGCTCAAGGACATCGGGCTCGTCGAGTGAGAACCGAGGACCAGGCACCCGAGGCGCCTACCGAACCGGGTGAGCCGACGGCGGAGGCCGGCCCTTCGCCGTCGGACACCCCGGACCCGGCTCCTGCCGATCCGCCGCGCCGTCGGTGGGGCGAGCTCGTGCTGGCCGTGGCCACAGCCGCCCTCGGGATCTACGTGCTGGTGGCCGCCGGGAGCATCACGGTGCCCGGCTCGACCAACACGCTCGGGCCGCGCGCCTTCCCCTACCTGGTGGGTGGGCTGCTCCTGGCGGCAGGGGCGGCGCTGGTCGTCCTGGTCCTGAGCGGCCGGGCCGGCGAGGAGGAGGGCGGCGAGGACGTCGACCCCACCGTCCGGACCGACTGGCGGACCGTCGCACTGCTCGCGGTCACCCTGGTGGTGCACGTGTTCGCGATCAACGTCATCGGCTGGCCGTTCGCCGCCGCGCTCCTGTTCGCGGGCTCGGCGGTCGTGCTGGGCGCCCGCCCGTGGTGGCGCGCCGCCCTGGCCGGGCTCGTGCTGGGCCTGGCCGTTCAAGTGATCTTCGGCGGGCTGCTGGGGCTGTCGCTCCCGCCCGGCCCGCTGCTCGAAGGGGTGCCGTTCTTCCATGGATAACTTCTCCGCCCTGCTGGACGGCTTCGCCACCGTGCTGCATCCCATGTACCTGCTGTACGCGCTGTTCGGCGTGTTCATCGGGACGGCGGTCGGCGTGCTGCCGGGCATCGGCCCGGCGATGACCATCGCCCTGCTCCTGCCGCTGACCTACACGCTGGAGCCGACGGCGGCGATCATCGTCTTCGCGGGCATCTACTACGGCGGCATGTACGGCGGGTCGACGACGTCGATCCTGCTCAACACGCCGGGCGAGTCGTCCTCCATCGTGACCGCCCTGGAGGGCAACCGCATGGCCCGTGCGGGCCGGGGCGCGGCTGCGCTCGCGACGGCGGCCATCGGCTCGTTCGTCGCGGGCACCATCGCCACGGTCGCGCTCTCGTTCGCGGCGCCCGTGGTCGCGAGCTGGGCCGTCCAGCTCGGCGAGCCCGACTACTTCGCCCTGATGGTGGTCGCCTTCATCACCGTGGGCGCGCTGCTGGGGTCGTCGGTCCCGCGCGGGCTGGCGTCGTTGGCGCTCGGGCTGTTCCTCGGCCTGGTCGGCACGGACACGCTCACGGGGCAGCAGCGCTTCACGTTCGGCGTGCCCAACCTGGCGGACGGGATCGACGTCGTCGTGGTCGCCGTCGGGCTGTTCGCCGTCGGCGAGGCCCTGTACGTGGGCTCCCGGATGCGGCACGGGCCGGTCGAGGTGATACCGGTCGAGAAGGGCTGGCGCACCTGGATGAAGCGCGACGACTGGCGCCGGTCCTGGAAGCCGTGGCTGCGGGGAACGGTCATCGGGTTCCCGGTGGGCACGATCCCGGCCGGTGGGGCCGACGTCGCGACGTTCCTCTCCTATGCCGCCGAGCGCCGGTTGTCGGGGTCTCGGCGCAAGGAGTTCGGCAAGGGCGCCATCGAGGGCGTGGCGGGTCCGGAGGCGGCGAACAACGCCGCGGCGGCTGGCGTGCTGGTGCCCCTGCTGACGCTCGGCCTGCCCACGACGGCGACGGCGGCGATCATGGTGGTCGCGTTCCAGTCGTACGGCATCCAGCCAGGCCCGCTGCTGCTGCAGAACGAGTCCGCGCTGGTGTGGGCGCTGGTGGCGAGCCTGTACATCGGCAACTTCATGCTGGTCGTGCTCAATCTGCCGCTCGTCGGCATGTGGGTGAAGGTGCTGAGCATCCCGCGGCACTACCTGTACGCGGGGATCCTGCTGTTCGGCGCGCTCGGCTCGTACGCGCTGAACTTCTCGCCGGTGGACGTGCTGCTCCTCCTGGTCGTGGGGCTGATCGGCTTCTTCATGCGGCGGTACGGCTATCCGGTGGCGCCCATGGTGATCGGCATGATCCTCGGCCCGATGGCGGAGGACCGGCTGCGCCGGTCCCTCGCCATCAGCCAGGGCGACCTGAGCTACCTGGTCACCAGCCCGTTCGCCGCCACCGCATACGCGGCGATCGTGGTGCTGCTGATCGTGGGCCTCTGGCTGCGGCGCAGGGAGCAGGCGTCAGGGGTGGCGGTGACGGCGGGCGACGGCGACGAGAAGTGACGGCGCCTGGTCGATGGCGGGTTGCCGGCCGGTAGGGTGCGAGTCATGAGCACAGCGCTGATCACCGGCGGGTCCGCGGGCCTGGGCCTCGAGTTCGCGCGGCAGCTCGCGGCGGACCGGCACGACCTGGTGCTGGTGGCCCGCAACGAGGAGCGGCTGAAGCAGGTCGCCGAGGAGCTCCGCGCCGAGCACGGTGTGGCGGTCGAGGTGCTCCCGGCCGACCTCTCCCTGCCCGACGACGTCGCGCGGGTCGCTGGGCGGCTCGCCGTCGTCGGCGGCGGGCCCGGGGAGGGGGACCTGCGGCCGGTCGGCCTGCTGGTCAACAACGCGGGCTTTGCGACGAGCGCGAGCTTCGCGAAGGGCCGGGTCACCACGGAGCGCCGCGGGATCGACGTCATGGTGAAAGCGGTGGTGGAGCTGACGCACGCCGCCGTCGGGCAGATGCTCGAACGGGACCGGGGCGCGATCCTCAATGTCGGCTCCGTGGCCGCCCTGACCGCCGGTGGCACGTACGCCGCCGCGAAGGCGTACGTGCGGACCTTCACCGAGTCGCTGGCGGTCGAGCTCAAGGGCACCGGGGTGACGGCGACGCTGCTGTCGCCGGGGTTCACGCACACGGAGTTCCACGCGCGGGCCGGGATCTCCGAGTCGGCGATCGTCCCGGAGTGGGGCTGGCTCGACGCGAAGGACGTGGTCCGGACGGCGCTGGCGGACGTGCGCCGCGGCGTCGTCCTGTCCACGCCGTCGGTGCGCTACAAGATGGCCGCCGCCGCCCTGCGGGTCGCGCCGCGCTGGGCGGTCCGCGCCGTCGGCAAGTACCGCTGACAGGTGGTCAGAGCCAGCCCACTCGCTTGAAGATCCAGTAGAAGATCCCGCCCAGGCCCACCATCGAGGCGAGCGCGAGCGGGTACCCGAACGTCCAGGTCAGCTCGGGCATGTGGTCGAAGTTCATGCCGTAGATGGTGCCGATCAGCGACGGCGCGAAGAGGATGGCGGCCCAGGCCGAGATCTTCTTCATCTGCTCGTCCTGCCTCATGCTGATCTCCGTCATCCGCCGCGACTCCTCGTTCTGCTCCTGCGTAACGAGAGTGGAGTGCACGTTCAGCGCGTTCGTCAGCAGCGACCGGTACGTGTCGGAGGTCTCCGCGTGCTTGATGGCGTGGTCGAGCACGTTGCGCAGGTTGCGCTGCAGCTCCACGTAGCGGTGGTCCTGCGCGGAGCCGGTGGCCGGCTCCCCGTCGCCCTCGCCGTCGGCGTGCAGCTCGCGCAGGATGTCGACCAGCGGGCTGGTGGCCCGCTGCAGGCCGATCACCTCGCGGGTCGCCTCGTAGATCCGCAGGGACACCTCGGGGTCCCGGGAGAACAGCTGGTCCTCGACCCGGTCTATGTCTCGGCGGATCCGGGCGACCACCGGCCGGTAGGTGTCGACCACCCGGTCCAGCAGCGTCGCGAGGATCGCCGTCGGACCGAGGCGCAGCAGGTCCGGGTCCTGCTCCAGATGGTCGCGCATCGCCTTCAGGTCGGGCGTGACGGACCGCCGGATCGTGACCACGAAGTCCGGACCCACCCAGGCATGCACCTCGCCGAACTCGACGCGGTCGATGTGTCCGTCGCCGTCGTCGTCGACGCTGCGCGCGGGATGCAGCACCAGGAACAGCACGTCGTCGTAGTGCTCGATCTTGGGGCGCTGGTGCGCATGGATCGCGTCCTCGACGGCGAGGGGGTGGAGCGAGAACTCGTCGGCGACGGCCTGGATCTCGGCGGGTTCGGGCCAGGCCATGTCGACCCAGGCGATCCCGCCGCGCTCACGGGTGACCTCGCAGGTCTCCTCGATGCCCGCCGGGTTCGCCGTGCGCTTGCCGTCCACGTACACCGCGTTGTCCATGATGCTCACAGCACAACCCTCCCAGAGTCCGGCGGCAACCCGGACCGGCGTCCCACGTACCCTTGTCCCGTGAACGCTGACTTCTCCCCGACCCCCCGCGAGCAGCTCGCGGAGCTCATCAAGGAGCTCGCCGTGGTGCACGGCAAGGTGACCCTGTCCTCTGGCAAGGAGGCCGACTACTACGTCGACCTGCGCCGCATCACGCTGCACCACCGGGCCGCGCCGCTCGTCGGGCACGTGCTCCTGGACCACCTCGAGGAGGTCGGGCTGGGCACCGCCGAGATCGACGCCGTCGGCGGGCTCACCCTGGGCGCCGACCCGATCGCGGACGCGCTGCTGCACGCCGCCGCCTCGCGCGGCCAGGACCTGGACGCGTTCGTGGTGCGCAAGGCGGCCAAGGCGCACGGCATGCAGCGCCAGATCGAGGGGCCGGACATCGCGGGCCGCAAGGTCGTCGTCGTCGAGGACACCACCACCACCGGAGGCTCGCCGATCACGGCGATCGAGGCGGCCCGCGCCGCCGGCGCGGAGGTGCTGGGGGTGGCCACGATCGTCGACCGGGCCACCGGCGCGGGCGAGAAGATCGAGGCGCTCGGCGTGCCCTACCACTACCTCTACGGACTGCAGGATCTCGATCTCGCCTGAATCCGCCCATACCGGTATGAGGGAGTCTCAACATCACTCCCACGTGCAGACTTTTCCGTAGCGCTACGGTATCTTTAAAGTCATGGGCACATTTGTCGCTTTAGTCCTACTTGTCGTCGGCGTCGTCGTCTTTACAGTTGCCGCCGCGCGAGTGATGAAGCGCGGGCGCTCGCAGGACGCCGCCCAGTGGGCCGAGGCGAACGGCTGGGAGTACGTCGGCAAGGACTCGGTGCTGGCCCAGCGCTGGAGCGGCCGGCCGTTCGGCATCGGCGTGGACCGCGAGGCCCGTGACGTCATGCGGGGCACCGTCGACGGCTACGAGATGGTCTCGTTCACCTACATCTGGCGCTCGGGGTCGCCCGACGCCGACACGCGCCGCGCCGGCCTGCGCCACACCGCGCACGTCGTCGCGCTCGATGCCCTGCCGGGCGAGCCGGTGGTCGACCTGTCGCCCGAGGGCCTGCGCGAGAAGTGGCAGAAGCTCTTCGGCGCCCAGGACGTCCAGATCGACAACCCGGCGTTCGACGGGCAGTGGCTCGTGCGCGCGTCCGACGAGGTGTTCGCACGCCGCGCCCTCGACGCGCGCCTCGCGAACATCGTCATGCTGCCCGACTTCCAGGGCTCCCGGCTCCGGATCGAGGGGCCGTCGGTGCTGCTGTGGCGGCCGGGCCGCACGGACGTGACGACCCTGACCGAGCGGGCCAAGCGCATCGCGGACGTCGCGCGCATCGTGCTGCCCATGGAGAAGGGCGGCCCGCGCTTCGAGACGGGCGGCACCGTCGACGGTTTCGGGATCCCGGGCCTGACCTGAGCGGCCGATAGGGACGTGACCGGCCGATAGGCTGCGCTCATGATCGAGCGGAAGACCGAAGCCTGGCTCACGGACATGGACGGCGTGCTGGTGCACGAGGGCACTGCCCTCCCCGGCGGCCCCGAGTTCATCAAGGCGCTGCGGGAGAAGGACCTGCCCTTCCTCGTCCTGACGAACAACTCGATCTTCACGCCACGTGACCTGCGCGCCCGCCTCGCGTACAGCGGGATCGACGTCCCGGAGGAGAACCTCTGGACCTCGGCCCTGGCCACCGCCCAGTTCGTCGCGGACCAGATCCCGAACGGCAGCGCGTACGCCATCGGCGAGGCGGGCCTGACGACGGCGCTCCACCAGGCGGGCTACACGCTCACCGAGTCGGACCCGGACTACGTGGTGCTCGGCGAGACCCGCACCTACTCGTTCGAGGCCATCACCAAGGCCATCCGCCTCATCACGGGCGGCGCCCGGTTCATCTGCACCAACCCGGACGTGACCGGCCCGTCGCAGGAGGGCCTGCTGCCCGCCGCGGGATCCGTCGCCGCGATGATCACGGCGGCCACCGGCCGGCAGCCCTACTACGTGGGCAAGCCGAATCCGGTGCTGTTCCGGTCGGCGCTCAACCTGATCGGCGCACACTCGGAGTCGACGGCGATGGTCGGCGACCGCATGGACACCGACATCCTGGGCGGCATGGAGGCAGGCCTGGAGACGTTCCTGGTGCTCACGGGGTCGACGTCGGCCGACGAGGTCGACACGTACCCGTTCCGGCCCAGCCACGTGGTGAACTCGATAGCGGACATCGTCGACCTGGTCTGACGGGCCCGGCGGGTCTACCCCGAGTGGGCCGGCCGCTTCGGGTCGGCTGCCGCCTCCGGCGACTTCGCGCGCTCCGCCTTCTCCGCGCGCCGCGCCCGCCAGATCTCGACGACCATCGGGATCACCGAGATGAGCACGATGAGGACGAGCAGCGCCTCGATGTTCTCCTTGACGAACGTGAAGTTGCCGAGCACGTAGCCCAGCAGCGTCACGCCGACCGCCCACAGCAGCGCGCCGATGGCGTTGTACGTGGCGAAGTGCCGGTACGCCATCTTGCCGACGCCGGCCGCGACCGGGGCGTAGGTGCGCACGATCGGCACGAACCGCGCCACGATGATGGTGCGGCCGCCGTACTTGTCGAAGTAGGCGTTGGTCTGGTCGATGTAGGACCGCTTGAAGAGCTTCGAGTCGGGCCGGTCGAAGATCTTCGGACCCGCCTTGCGGCCGATCAGGTAGCCGGTCTGGTCGCCCAGGAACGCGGCGGCGAACAGCATGAGGCAGAGCACCACCACGTTGATCTGCAGAGTGCCCTGGGCCACGAGCGCGCCCGCCGTGAACAGCAGCGAGTCGCCGGGCAGGATCGGGAACAGCAGGCCGGTCTCCACGAAGATGACGAGCGCGATTCCCACCAGCGCCGCGTCCCCGAACCGCTCGATGAGGTAGTTCGGGTCCATCCAGTCGATACCCAGCAGCTGCGGCATCGGCGCTGCGTGGATCGGGGCGGCGGCCAGTCCGGACAAGACTTCCGGGAGCGCGGTCGTCAGCATGGCGCGAGCCTACCGGGGCACAATGACGGGCATGACCAGCATGCGTCAGGCCAGGCCTGCCGACATGGCGGCCGGTCCTGCCGATCCGGCGACCAAGCCTGCCGATCCGGAGGCCGAGCCCATCGAGGCCCCGCAGGTCGGCGTCGGCCCCTGGGACGGACCGCCGCCCGACGACCCCCGCTACGACCCGGAGCTCCTCGCCGAGGGCGACCGTCGCAACGTCGCTGACCAGTACCGATACTGGTCGGTGGAGGCCATAGTCGCCGACCTGGACACGCGCCGGAACCCGTTCCACGTGGCCATCGAGAACTGGGCGCACGACCTCAACATCGGCTCCGTGGTCCGCACGGCCAACGCGTTCAACGCGGCCGGCGTGCACATCGTGGGCCGACGCCGGTGGAACCGCCGCGGTGCGATGGTCACCGACCGGTACCTGCACGTGGCACACCACCCGGACGCCGCGGCGCTGGCCGAGTGGGCGGCGTCGGGGGTCGCCCTTCGACAGGCTCAGGAACCGCCTGTCGAGACCAGGCTCCCGATCATCGGCATCGACAACGTGCCCGGCTCCGTGCCGATCGAGGGGCACGCGCTCCCGCGTGAGTGCGTCCTCCTGTTCGGCCAGGAGTCCACCGGCCTGACGCCCGAGGCCCAGGCGGCGTGCGACGTCGTCCTGCACATCACCCAGTACGGCTCGACCCGGTCGATCAACGCGGGTGCGGCGGCGGCGATCGCCATGCACGCGTGGGCCACGCAGCACGCATGAGGCACGAGATGGTCACGGAATACGCGATCGAGCTGCCGTATGCGTGGCCTCCGGCCCGCGGCCGGGTCGGCGTCTGGGTGGTGCGCGTCGTCCTGCTGCCGATCTTCGTGGGGATCGCCTACGTCTTCGCGCACTACCCCGTCGACAGGTACTTCGTGCATACCGAGGGCCGGGTCGTCGACGGGTGGGTGGCTGCGGTGGTCTCGGTCGGGCTCTGCTACTTCATGCTGATCAGCGACGGGAGCACCGTCCGGGCCGACAGCGTTCGCCTGTCGATCCGTGCGAGGACCAGGCAGCATGACTACTCCTGGGGCGACGTCGCCGCCGTCGGGCACTCCGAGACCGGCCTCGTCGTGACGGATCAGCAGGGCGAGCGCGCGACGATCGGGCTCACCGAACGCACCTGGCAGGCCAAGCTGGTGAGGCGAAAGTCTCCGATGGTCCAGCTCGCCGCTGACCTGGAGCGGATCCGCCTCCAGGTGCACGCGCCCAAGAACCTCACCCGGCAGGTGCGCGTGGGAACCGCCCGGCTGACCCAGGCCGAGTGGGTGTACGGGATCCTGGTGGCGCTGGGTGCGATCACCGTCGCGACACTGCGCACCCTCGGTGCCTGACCGGACGACGCTCCGCCTCTGACGGCGTTCCTGGGCGTAAACCATTGCCTCGGGCCAACAGCTCGGACAGGATCGTGGGGTGAATCCGCCTTCCCTGGGACGCGACCGGAACTTCCTCGTCTTCTGGGGTACCCAGACGTTCTCGGTGCTGGGCGACTCATTCTCCGTGATCGCCTTCCCGCTGCTGATGCTGGAGGCCACGGGTTCGCTGCTGCAGATGGGCCTGCTGACGAGCGTCATGGCGGCCGGTGCGCTGTCGATGGGGCTGGTCGGCGGGGCGATCGTCGACCGGTTCGACCGGCGTCGGCTCCTGATCGCCTGTGACGTGGCGCGGCTGCTCCTGTTCGCGGCGGTCCCGGTCTGCTGGGCGATCGAGCCGCAGACCTGGCTGCTGTTCGTGGTCGCGGGAGTGGCCTCGGTGTTCGGGCAGCTCTTCCAGATCACCTATATCACCGCGGTGCCGAACATCGTCGGCCGGGAGCGCGTGGCCGAGGCCAACAGCAAGCTCCAGGCCACGGCGTCGCTGGCCAGCATCGGCGGGCCGGCGCTCGCCGGGCTCGTCGCCGCGGCGCTCGGGGTCACCGCGGCGATCGCCATCGACGCGGCGACCTTCGGCGTCTCGGCGCTCGGCCTGCTCGCCGTCCGACTGACCAGGGTGGCGCCGGCCGCGGCGTCGACCGGCCGCTCGGGCCTGGTGCGCGACCTCCGGACGGGCTTCCTCACGGGTGCCCGGTTCCTGTGGCGGCACCCGGTGCTGCGGGTGCTCACCATCTTCCTGACGATCACCACGTTCGTGACCTACGGCCTGACCGACGTGATCATCTACCAGGTGCGGCACGGCCTGGGGCAGAGCGAGAACGTCGTCGGATACGTGATGGCCGCCGCCGGGGCGGGGACGTGCCTGGCGGCGGTCCTGTCTGCCTGGCTGCGCCGGAGGCTCGGCTTCGGGGCCTGCTGGCTCGCCGCCATGTCCCTGTGCGGCGCGGCGGGCGTGGCGCTGGCGCTGAACCGCGACGCGGTCGTCATGGGCGGCGCGGTCTTCGTGTTCTGGTTCGGGCTGATGCTGGCGGCGGTCTGCTCCATGTCGCTGCGCCAGCTCGTCACGCCCGATGCCCTGCTCGGTCGCGTCACCGCCGCGTTCTGGACGATCCACTACAGCCTGGCGCCCCTCGGCGCCGCGGTGCTCACGGGGGCCGCCGACCGGTTCGGCGCGTCCGGACCGCTGCTCGCCGTCGCGGTGATCTACCTGGTGGTGGTCGGCGTCGCCGCGTTCACGCCGATCCGCGGCCGGAACCCGGAGGAGCACCCCGTCGGCGCCGGGACCTGACCCGCTCAGGGCCCTCCGAACGGCCCGGACCGATGAAGACCACAGTGTTTCGGCCGTTCGACTGTCGAACGACCGCACACGGGTACCTGTGGATCGTGGCAAGATCGAGGGTGCATCCCCGGGCGGCCTTGGACACTCCTTTGCGACCGCCCACCTCACCAGTCGTTTGGAGTTTCGCAGATGCCCATCGCAACCCCTGAGGTCTACGCCGAGATGATCGACCGGGCGAAGGCCGGCAAGTTCGCCTACCCCGCCGTCAACATCACCTCGTCGCAGACCATCACTGCCGCACTTCAGGGCTTTGCCGAGGCCGAGTCCGACGGCATCATCCAGGTCTCCGTGGGCGGCGGCGAGTACGCGTCGGGCTCGACGGTGAAGGACCGTGTCTCGGGCTCGCTCGCACTCGCGGCCTACGCCACCGAGGTCGCCAAGGGATACGGCGTCAACATCGCCATCCACACCGACCACTGCACGGCCGACAAGCTCGACTCCTGGGTCAAGCCGCTGCTCGCGATCGAGGCCGAGCAGGTCAAGAACGGCGGCCTGCCGACGTTCCAGTCGCACATGTTCGACGGTTCCACCGTGCCGATCGAGGAGAACCTCGTGATCGCGGCAGAGCTGCTCGAGCTGTCGCAGGCGGCGCGCACGATCCTCGAGATCGAGATCGGCGTCGTCGGTGGCGAGGAGGACGGCCACATGGCCGAGATCAACGACAAGCTGTACACGACGGTCGAGGACGGCCTGGCCACGGTCAAGGCGCTCGGCTCGGGCGAGAAGGGCCGCTACCTGACGGCCCTCACCTTCGGCAACGTGCACGGCGTCTACAAGCCGGGCGCGGTCAAGCTGCGCCCCGAGATCCTGCTCGACATCCAGAAGGCCGTCGGCGCGGAGATCGGCAAGGAGTCGCCGTTCGACCTCGTGTTCCACGGTGGTTCGGGCTCGACGGCGGAGGAGATCTCCGCGGCCGTCGACAACGGCGTCATCAAGATGAACATCGACACCGACACGCAGTACGCGTTCACGCGCCCCGTGGTCGAGCACATGTTCAAGAACTACGACGGCGTCCTCAAGATCGACGGCGAGGTCGGCAACAAGAAGGCCTATGACCCGCGTGCCTGGGGCAAGGCGGCGGAGAAGGGCATGGCCGCGCGCATCGTCGAGGCCTGCCAGCAGCTCCGCTCGGCCGGCCACAAGATGTGAGTGGTTGCCCGCTCAGGTGATCGGTAAAAGGTCAGGTGATCGGTAGTTCGAACTACCGATCACCTGACCTTTTACCGATCATTCCGGAACGCGTCAGCCGCCTACGCCCGCCGGGGTGGGGGCGCCGCCCGACGGCGGGCCCTCGTCGTCCAGCTCGAAGCCCGGGTCCTCGTCCACGATGTCGAGGAGGTCGCCGATCCGGGTCACCTCGAGCAGGAAGCGCACGGTCGGCGGCGCACGCAGGACGCGCACGCGGTGCGGGCTGCGGCTCGCGAGGCGGGCGAGGAACGCGACGCCGGACGAGTCCATGAAGGTCACATGATGTGCGTCGATCTCGACCGGGAGGCGTGACTCCTCGGCCGCGGCCGTGGCCTCGTGCAGATCACCGCCGATGTCGGCGTCGATCTCCCCGGAGAGCACGATCCGGGCACGGGAGCGACCCACTATGACGTGGATGCTCGCGGGATCGCCGATCTCGGGGTTCTGATGGCCGGGGTCCTGGGGGCTCCCGCCCTGCGGACCGCGCGGGGGGTCGTAAGTTCCGTCCTGCACGGTTCTCCTTCCGGGAGCAGTGGTCGTGGCGCTGTGTCGGTCCGATGATAGAGGTTGGAGTTCAGATCTCGGACCGTCCCAATCTACGGTTGAATGTCCTGCTGGAACAGCACCTCGAGCAATAGATACCGTTGGGAGGGCATTTTGACCGATTCATCCGGTCTGACACCGTCCTCTCCTCCGCCGCGGCACCCCGGCCTCTCCGTGTTCGGCCTGGGCCCGACCCAGGACGGGACAACGAACGGTAGGACGAACGGGCCGCAGAACGGACCGTCGAACGGTAACGGCCGCGAGACGAGCCGGTCCGTGCCGCTCGCCGCCGCGAGCGTGCCCCCGAGCATCCAGCCGAACAACCCGCAGCTCGGCGCCCGCCGCGGGACGGGCGGCGAGCCGCGCCGGCACGTGTCCGCGACCGGCATCCCGCGCACCCTGCCGCCGTCGGTCGGCGACGTGGTCCTGCGCGCCGCGGTGAACGTGGGCATCCCGGTGTTCCTCACCGGCCCCACCGAGGACGGCATGCCCATGCTGTGGGCCAACAGCGCGTTCGAGCACTACGCGGGCGTGCGGTTCAGCGACTTCGCGGGATACACGGTGCGCCGGCTCGGCGAGATGCTCGTCGAGCCGCAGGACCTCGAGCGCATGACCGAGCTGGTGAACGCGGGCCAGGAGGTGCACGCGACGGTAAAGTCGCACCTGCGCGGCGGGACGCACGGCTGGGCCCAGCTCACGCTCACGCCGGCCCGCGCCGGCCTGGGCGACCACATCACGCACTGGGTGGGCTTCAGCGTGGACGTCTCCGAGCACATGGAGCGCCACGCCGCCCAGCTCGCAAGCCTGGAGGTCGAGCGGCAGCAGCGCGAGGACCTCGACCTCATCGCGCAGACCACCGAGATCCTGACGGACCTCGAGTACCCGTACGCCCTGCGCGACATCGCGGAGCTGCTCCAGTCGATGGTGCGCTGGGCGGGTTTCTACGTGAACGACGACGGCCTCAAGCACGCCGCCGGCGTCGACGTCGCCGCGCCGCCGAGCGGCCGCGGCCGCCGTCACGCCCGGTACATCGAGGGCGACAACACCGCGGACAGGGCGCAGCGGCGTCGACCCCAGACCGATGCCCTCGGCGACTCCGTGACCACCGGTCCCATGCCGATCCTCGAGGTCGTGGACTCGGTCCAGGACGTGCTCGACGGCGTCCTCGACGGCCCCGTCACGCTGCACCTCGACATCCCGCACGCGCCGCACTCGGCGTCCGGCTGGCTGCAGCGCGACCTCACGCTGCGCCTCGCGGACGAGCTGGGCAAGGCCCCCGACTCGGTGGTGGTGCACCCCGTGGCCGGACGGCGGGACGTGCTCGGCCTGGTCGTGATCGTCCCGGACGAGGACGAGTCGGGCGAGTACGTCGAGAGCGACGAGCCCGACACGCTGCGCACCGTGGTGGAGGTGGTGGCCCGCCGCGCCGGCAGCGCCATCGACAACGCGCGCATGTACGCGCGGGAGCACCGGCTCGCCGAGACCCTGCAGCGCGCCATGCTCCCCGAGCAGGCCGACGTTGCGGGCCTCGACGTGTGGACCTACTACGCCCCGAACGCGGAGCACGCGCAGGTGGGCGGCGACTGGTACGACGTGCTGCAGATCTCGCCGGAGCTCGTGGGCCTGGTCATCGGCGACGTCGTCGGGCACGACGTCGAGGCCGCCGCCACGATGGGGCAGCTGCGGTCGGTCGTGCGCTCGTACGCGTTCGAGCTGTCGACGCCGAGCCGCGTGCTCGAGCGCGTCGACCAGCTCGTGGCCGGCATGGGCATCCCGCGCTCGGCAAGCATGGTGTACGCCTCCCTGAAGCGCGAGGAGGAGCCCGACGTCTGGACGGTGGGGTACTCGCGTGCGGGCCACCTGCCGCCGCTCCTGCTGCGTGCGGGCGAGGTGATCAAGCTGGACGAGGGCGGTGGCGCGCTCGTCGGCTTCGGCTCGCGGGAGCGGACGACGGGCGAGGCCCGCCTCCAGCCCGGCGACACGCTCCTGTTCTACACGGACGGCCTGATCGAGCGGCGCGACCGGTCCCTGCGGCTGGGGCTCGAGGCGCTGCTGGAGACGGCGTCGGCCATCACGGCCCGCGACGCCGCGGGCGTCGGCGAGGAGCTGCTCTCCCGCCTGGCTGACGCGCCGGAGGACGACGTCGCGATCGTCGTGGTCCGCATCCCCGACCCGACCGGCGACGCCGGGGAGACCGCCCTGTCGCCGCGCTGGCGGCGCTGGATGCTGCCGAGCGAGCCGTCGTCGATCGGCCGGGCCCGGCACGCCGTGCTGCGCACCTGCCAGGCGTGGGGCATCGAGGAGTCGGCGCAGGCCGAGCTCGTGGTGTCCGAGCTGGTGGCGAACGGCGTGCTGCACGGCTGGGGCCACATCGCGCTGCGCCTGTACGACACGGGCGACGGCCTGCGCATCGAGGTCGAGGACAACAACCCGGCACCGCCGGTCGCCACCGACGGGCACCCGAACCGCCTGGGTGGGTTCGGCATGCAGATCGTGGACCGCCTGGCCGAGTGGGGCTGGCGCCCGTCGGGCTCGGGCAAGCTGGTCTGGGCGAAGCTCCGCCGCCAACCCACCCCGCCCAAGTAGGTAGGTCCGCGAAGTAGAGCGCCTGTCCGAGTCTCCCTGGCCGCACCAGGGAGACTCGGACAGGCGCGCGAATTTGGGGGCCGACCCGGTGGGGAAGGGTTTTTGGCGTGGGAGCGGGG
>NZ_JBHUUX010000080.1:0-23331 GCF_042670845.1 Promicromonospora sp. NPDC057138
AGCTTGTCGAGACCGGACTGGTCTCGACAAGCTCGACCAGCGGGGGCCGTCAGCGGAAGCGGCGGCCCTCGTCGTTGCGGTAGGAGACGACAGCCAGCACCGCGAACAGCAGGGTCCAGCCGGCCAGGACCGGGATCGCCAGGGTGTAGGCCTCGGCCCCCGTCGTGGCCTGGACCAGCAGGTCTCGGCCGGCGCGGGTGGGCGTGGCCTGCGAGATCGCGTCCAGCCAGCCCGGGAAGAGCTGGGGCGGCAGGAACAGCCCGCCCGCGAAGGCCAGCGGGAACAGGATGATCTGCACCACGGGCAGCGCCGCCTTGGCCGACAGCGCGTACCCGATCGCCATGCCGAGCAGCACGAACGGCACGGACACCGCGAGGATGGTCCCGATGCCGGCGAGCAGCTGTCCCAGGGTCACGGTGGCTGCCGTGAACAGCCAGCCGATCACGATCAGCGGCAGCAGGCCGAACAGCGAGAAGATCCCGCCGTTCAGCACGCGCGCCACCATCTGCGGGCCGGGCCCTGCGGGCAGCGACCGGAGGAACGGGTAGAACGGCAGCTGCCGGTCCTCGGCCACGCCCAGCCCGTAGGTGAACAGGCTGGCCGAGCACACGGCGAACAGCCCGAGCGCGGCCACGGCGGTCGTCGCGAACAGGGGATCGCCGGCGACGTCCGTCTGCGGCACGACGAAGAAGAACATCGACAGCGACGGGAACAGCACGTTCCCGAGCACCGCGACGGGGATCCGGACGGTCTCCAGGAACTGGTACTTCAGGTGCAGCCAGGACAGCGCCAGGAAGGGCTGGGTGCGCCCGTCGCCGGCCTTCTCGCTGCCCGTCGCCTCGCCGCCGGCCTTCTCGCTGCCCGTCGCCTCGCCGCCGGCCTTCTCGCTGCCCGACGTCGTCGTGCTCGCCACCGCGCTCATCGCACCGCTCCTTCGGTCATCTCGTGCCCGACCAGCTGCCCGAACGCTTCTTCGAGGGACGCGCCCCGGATCTCCAGGTCGCGGAACTCCGCGCCGGACGCGACCAGCTCCCGCACGAAGGCGTCGGAGTCGGGCACGACGTGCTCCTGCCGCGCCCCCGCGGCGTCGGTCAGCTGGACCCGGCGTGCGCCCACCCGGCCGAGGATGGCGTCGAGGGAGTCGTCGGCGAGCACCTTGCCGCGGTCGATGACGACCACCCGCTCGGCGAGGGCCTGCACCTCCTCCAGGTAGTGCGAGGTGAGGAGCACCGTCCCGCCGTCGGCGTGGTACGCCCGGATGGCGTCCCACAGCGCGGCGCGGCCGGACACGTCGAGCCCCGTGGTCGGCTCGTCGAGCAGCACGACGCTCGGCCTGCCCACCAGGGACATCGCGACGGCCAGGCGCCGCTTCTGGCCGCCGGAGAGCGAACCGGTCTGGCGCTTGCCCAGCTCGGTGAGCCCGAACTGCTCCAGCAGCTCGCCGGTGGGCACCGGGTTCGAGTAGTGGCCGCCCACGAAGTCGACGATCTCGCGCACCCGCAGCGTCGCGGGCAGGCCCGTCTCCTGCGGGGTCAGGCCGAGCACCGTGCGCGCCCGGGCGTCCCGCGGGTCGCGGCCGTCCAGCAGCACCACTCCGGCGTCGGGCCGCCGCTGGCCGCTGACCAGCGACAGCAGCGTGGACTTGCCGGCCCCGTTGGGTCCGAGCAGGCCCACCAGCTCGCCGTGCCCCACCTCCAGCGAGACATCGTCGAGGGCGACGACGTCGCCGAAGCGCCGCGTCACACCCCTGACCTCCACGGCGCTGACCTCTACCGCACTCATCCCTGTGCTCCCTTCAATAGGTCCATCAGTGCCGCTTGATAGTCCGCGAATGCGGTGCGGCCGGTCTCGGTGAGGGCCAGGTAGGTCGCCGGCATCCTGCCCTCGTGGGTCTTGGTGACCCGCACGTACCCGGCGTCCTCCAGCTTGCGCAGGTGGGTCGACAGGTTCCCGGCGGTCATGTCGAGCAGCTTGCGCAGCTTGGGGAAGGCCACCTCGTCCCCGCGGCCCAGGGCCGCGAGCGAGGCCACGACGCGCAGCCGCGCGGGGGCGTGGATGACGGGGTCGAGCTCCTCAGGCACTCTGCGCACCGCCGTCCGCCGCCCGCGCGGTCCCGGGCGACCGGCGCCGGCCGCGGACCACCTGCTCCACCGCGGCCATGACGAGGAACCCGCCGCCGCCCGCGACGGCCATCACCAGGTAGACGTTCGGCATCCCGGCGAAGGCCGCGAGCCCCGCCGTGACCAGCATCCACGCGCCGAGGGCGTACATCCGGGCCTCCTCGAAGAGCATGCCGCCCGCGAGGTACATGAGCCCGACGACCACGCACGCGAACCCGTTCGCGGCGATCGCCATGACCTCGTACGACGCGCCGGCGTCGCCCATGGCGCCCAGCATGACGCCGAAGACCGTGAACCCGAGGAACCACGCCCAGCCGTACATCGCGCCGACCCGGGAGCTCGTGCCGCGCAGGCCCGCGGTCCGGGTGACGCTGTGCACGATGGTGAACCCCACCGCGCCGACGATGCACCCGGCGAGCACCCAGCCCGCCCAGCCCTCGGGGTGGCCCGTGGCGCGAGCGCTGAACCACATGGTCAGGTACCCGATCAGCCACGCCAGGCCCCAGGCGCCGAAGAGCAGGCGTCCGTCGGGCTCGACGGCGTCCCGGGCCGCCTGCTGCTGCCGCTGGATCATGCGGAGGGTCTCGGCGGGATCGAGCCCCGCGGGGTCGCCTGGTTCCGCGGGCCTGTCCGACGTCGGATCGCTCGCCATGGTGGGTTCCTCGCCTCTCAAACTGGTTTGTATTGCAAACCAGTCTGCCGGATGCGGGCCACGAACACAAGGGTCTTCGTGAGGCCGGCGCCACCGAGACCGTCAGGCAGAGGCGAGAAGAGCAAGATCCTCCGTGGGCGCCAACGCTCGTGCGCGCAGGATGTGCGAGGCCGCGGCAAGCAGGCGCGCGTTCGCATCATGCGGCTGGACGACGACGCCGAGCTTCTCGGCGAACCAGTCCGACACCGCTGCCCACGAGTAGAGAGAAGCTTTGCCGGCGCCGACGGCGCCCGGGAAACCGCCGGGTCCACGGCGCCCAGCAGCAAGGAGCCTGACGGACTCGTGAGTCCGTCCCGAGCGTTCGGCGATCTGGCCGAGCGTGAGCAGGTCCTCTTCCTCGATCGCGACCGGACGCAAACCGGCTCGGACAGTGTCATGAACGGCCGACACGATCGCATCCAGCAGTCGGGGAGCCTCCCTGGTCACGGCGATGTACCCGTGACCGTTCTCGGAGCCCGGGGAACTGTCGTCGAGGCCCGCCTCGAACAGCCTGTCGTAGTCGTCGTCCGACAGGTCCCGGTCGAGGACCATCGTGAACTCGTACACCGGCATCTCAGCCCTCCTCGAGCCATTCCCTCGAGCCTAACCGTGACTGTTGGAGATATCCAACAGTCACGGTTCGCTTACCGCATTGAAGCCGGGGCAAACCTGCCGGGCAAGCAGTCCAGGCGATGTTCGCGTCCCCAGGCCTCTTCCCGTGCGGAACTTCTGGAGCCGGTTTACTATCGTCAGTGATAGAATCATCAATGATAGTAATGAGGGACCATGGATTTCGTCGGACGCACGCGAGAGCTCGCCGACCTCGACCGCCTGCTCGATGCGGTTCGCCGTGGACGCCGTGCGGACCGAGGTACGGCAGTTCTCCTCCGCGGTAGGAGGCGGGTCGGCAAGTCGCGTCTGGCCACCGAGTTCGCCGAGCGTGCCGGCGTTCCCACCGCCTACTTCCAGGCGGCACGGTATGCCCCGACGGAGCAGGAGCTGCTCCGTCTCCTCGAGTCGGTCGCGGAGTCAGACCTCCCCGGCGCCAGGGCGGCTCAGGGCGCACGGTTCGACTCGCTGACCACGACCCTTCGTTTCATAGCCTCGCTCCTGCCGGACAACTCCCCCTCGATCCTGATCCTCGACGAGCTTCCCTGGTTGCTCGAAGGCATCCAGGGCGGTGCCGGCGAACTACAGCGGACCTGGGACCAGCACCTGTCGAAGAAGCCCGTCCTCCTCCTGCTCCTAGGTAGCGACGTGGCGGCGATGGAGCAGCTCAGCGCACACGACCAGCCCTTCTACGGCCGCGCCGTCGAGCTCGTCCTTCAGGCACTTACCCCACGTGACATCGCGGCCATCACGGAAACGAAGTCGTTCGACGCGTTCGACGCCCACCTCGTCACCGGAGGCCAGCCCCTCGTGGCGCAGGAGTGGGCACCTGGTATGTCGCTGGACGACTTTCTGGGTGAGAGCTTCACGCACCCCACGTCAGCCCTGGTCACATCGGGAACCCGGGTCCTCGACGGAGAGTTCGGCGAGACCGGCCTGGCCCGGCGCGTCCTGACCGCGATCGGCGGACGTGGAGAGCGCACGTTCACCAAGATCCAGCACGCCGTGGGGGACAACGTCACGGCGGCCACGATCACCCGCTTGCTGCACATGCTGCAGGACAAGCAGGTCGTCGCTTCCGATGAGCCGTTGTCGAGACGCTCGTCGCTCAAGGACCGGCGCTATCGGGTCGCCGACCCAGCCTTGCGCTTCTGGCTCGCGTTCGTCGAGCCGTCTCTGCCCGACGTCGACCGCGGGCGCCCGGACCTGGCTCTCGCGCGGGTGCAAGCCGGGTACGCGGCGTGGCGTGGACGCGCGATCGAGCCGGTGGTCCGTGAAGCGCTGTCACGATTGCTCCCGGACAAGCGCTGGGCCGAGGTTCGTGAGGTAGGTGGCTGGTGGCCACGCACGAACAGACCCGAGATCGACCTCGTCGGCGCGGACACGCGTCCGGCTTCGGTGATCTCGTTCGTCGGTACGGTGAAGTGGCGCCGGGACAAGCCGATCACTGCGGCGGACATCAGGGCCCTCGCTGGAGATGCCACCTCCGTCCCCGGGTGTGGTCCAGGAACAGGGCTCGTCGCGGTATGCCCGGCGGGCGCCGACAGTTCCGGCGCCGATGCCGTGTGGACCGCGGACGATCTGCTCACCGCGTGGCCATAGCCAGCGGTTGCCTAGCCCTCTGCAGCCGGACCCAGTCGATAGCCTTTCGGGATGCGACTCACGGTGGTGGGGTCCTCCGGGTCCGTGCCGGGCCCCGACTCGGCCTGCTCGTGCTATCTCGTGGAGCAGGACGGGTTCCGGCTCCTGCTGGACCTGGGCACCGGCGCCGTCGGCCCGTTGCAGCGGTACGTCGCCCCGGCCGACGTCGGCGCCGTCGTCGTCACGCATGCTCACGGTGACCACTGGGCCGACCTCGTGGAGCTCGGCTACCTGCGCACGCTGCCCGACGTCGGACCGCTGCCCCCGCTACCCGTGCACGGCCCGGCGAACCTCAGGACGGTGGTGCGGGAGAACCCGACCGTCTACGCGCCCACCGACCTCGCACCGGGGGAGCGCCGGGTGGGCCCGTTCGACCTGCGGTTCGCCGCCACGGAGCACATCGAGCACAGCCACGCCGTCCGGGTCGACGACGCCCTCTGCTACACGGGCGACACCGCCCCGTGCGCGGCCCTCGACGAGCTCGCCGCGGGGTGCGAGGTGCTGCTCGCGGAAGCGTCCGGGGTACTGGGCCCGCTGCGCGGCGGGCACCTCACCGCCGCCGACGCCGGCCGGCTCGCCGCCCGGTCCGGCGCGCGCCTGCTGGTCCTCACCCACCTGCGCCCGTGGCAGGACCACGCCGAGCTGCTGGCGGAGGCGGCACATCATGCGGGCTGCCCCCGTCGTGCTCGCAGCCCCTGGATTAACCCTGGAGACCGCCCGTCGCCCGCGATAGGTTCCCCGCGTGACGGATGACGAGAAGACCACGCAGACCGGCGACACGACGGACACCCCGCGAGGGCCGGGCTCCGGAGCTGAGGGCAAGGGCGCCGGACCAGCCAAGAAGCCTGAGCCCACCGATGACCTCGTCACCACGCACCACACGCTGCACACCCCAGAGGGCGACCTCTCCTACGCCGCGACGACCGGCCGGATCGTGCTGCGCCAGGAGGTCCACAAGGAGGACAAGTACGACGGCCGCAAGCCCAAGGCCGAGGTCTCGATCACGTACTACACGCTCGACCCTTCGACAGGCTCAGGGCAGCGCGACACCGACGTGACCCGCCGCCCGGTGACGTTCGCGTTCAACGGCGGCCCCGGCTCGTCGTCGGTCTGGCTGCACCTGGGACTGCTGGGCCCGCGGCGGGTCGACTCGGGCGACGTCGGCAACCTGACCGCGCCGCCGTACGGGCTGATCGACAACCCGGAGTCCCTGCTGCGCGTCTCCGACCTGGTGTTCATCGACCCGGTCTCCACCGGCTTCTCCCGCGCGACCGAGGGCGAGCAGGCCAAGCCGTTCCACGGCTTCACGGGCGACCTCGAGTCCGTCGGCGAGATCATCCGCCTGTGGACGAGCCGCAACGACCGGTGGATGAGCCCCAAGTTCCTCATCGGCGAGTCCTACGGCGGCACGCGCGGCGCGGCGCTGGCCGAGTACCTGCAGCAGCGCTTCGGCATGTTCTTCAACGGCGTCATGCTGGTGGCCCCGGCCCTGAACCTGGAGGCGCTGTTCGACGGCGAGCACTCCAACCTGCCGCACCCGCTGTTCCTGCCGGTGTACGCCGCGACGGCGCACTACCACGGGCTCCTCGGCGAGCGCGCGCTGGACGACGTCGTCGCCGAGGCCCGCAACTGGGCGGAGACCTACGCGTCCGTCCTGGCCCGAGGAGCGCGTGTGCCCGACGACGAGCGCGCCGCCGCCGTCACCAAGATCGCCTCCCTGACCGGGCTCAGCGAGGACTACGTCGACCGCGCGAACCTGCGCCTGGAGCACACGCGCGTCTACGCGGAGCTGCTGCGCGCGCAGCGCCTGGTCACCGGCCGCCTCGACACCCGGTTCACCGGTCCGGCGGACCACTACATCCACGAGCAGATGCCGTACGACCCGTTCATGTCGGCCACGTCCGGGCCCTACACGGCCGCGCTGCACCACTACCTGCGCGGCGAGCTCGAGTACGAGCACGACGCGATCTACGAGGTGCTGTCCCGCCAGGTGCGTCCGTGGTCGTACAAGGAGTTCGAGGGCAAGGCCGTCGACGTCGCCGACAAGCTCGCGACGGCGATGATCCTCAACCCGCACCTCCAGGTGCACATCGCCATGGGCCGGTACGACGGCGGCGTCCCGGTCGAGGCCATCGAGTACAGCCTCGACCAGATGGCGATCCCGGCGTCGTACCGCGACCGCATCGAGACCCGGGTCTACCCCGCGGGCCACATGATGTACATCCACCCCGAGTCCCGGGTGGCCCAGTCCGCGGACCTGGCGGACTTCGTGCGGCGCGCCTCGAACCGCGACTGACCGTCGTTCGCCGTGCCCGCCGTCGTTCCGTACAGCCGCCGCTGAGCTCGCGCACGGCCCACGCCCAGCGACGGCTGCTATAACGGGCGGGTGTTGTCCAACCGTCGTGTCGCCGCCGAGGTGTGGATCGTGCTCGGGCTCAGCCTGGGCCAGTCCGCGGTCTACGCGCTCGTCAACATCGTGGCCCGGCTGACCGCCGGCACTCCGCTCGCCGAGCAGACCGCCACACTGAACGCGAGCCAGTCCGAGCGCCCGTACCTCGACCTCGTCTACCAGCTCCTGAGCATCGGGTTCGCGCTGGTCCCGGTGGCCCTGGCCCTGTACCTCCTGAGCGAGCACGGCCGCAGCGCCACCCGCAGCCTCGGCCTGGACCGGACCCGGCCGGGCCGCGACCTCGGGTGGGGCGTCGCCCTGGCCGCCGCGATCGGCATCCCCGGCCTGGCGTTCTACGCCCTCGGGCGCGCGGTCGGCATCACCGTCGAGGTGCAGGCCAGCGCCCTGGACGCGTACTGGTGGACCGTCCCGGTGCTGCTGCTCAGCGCGTTCCAGAACGGCCTGCTGGAAGAGGTCATCGCCGTCGGCTACCTCTACGAGCGCACGCGCGACCTCGGCTGGAACCGGATCAAGTTCATCGCCGCCAGCTCGCTCCTGCGCGGCTCGTACCACCTGTACCAGGGCATCGGGCCGTTCCTGGGGAACGTGGTGATGGGCGTCGTCTTCTCGTGGTTCTACACCTCGCGCAGGTTCCAGCCCGAGGGCCGACGGCGCCTGATCCCGCTGATCGTCGCGCACACGCTGCTCGACATCGTGGCGTTCGTCGGCTACGCGCTCGTGCCGGCCGAATGGCGCGAGGCCCTCGGCATCCGGTGAGGCGGCTCAGGCCGGAACCCAAGACATCCCCGACCTGAGCCGGGCATACCGGGCGCCGCCTGTCGCCCTCAGGTCATGCACAGACCAACCGTCTTAGACTCGCGGGTATGTCCAACTCGCGCACCGGCCGCGCTGGCGCCGGTGTCGAAGTGTCCGACGCACCGCAGACAACGTCGGCCGAGTCCGGCCACGTCCGCGTCGTCGACACACCCGAGGAACGGGTGCGGCACCCGCGCGCGCTGCTCTGGATGATCGGGTGCGCCGTCGGCATCGCGGGCGTCATGGTGCTCTCGGTCGTCGCGCACGGCACCACCGAGGGTGTCACCGAGGACGTCCGGAGCTTCAACG
The DNA here is from genome assembly GCF_042670845.1 of Promicromonospora sp. NPDC057138. Lineage (NCBI taxonomy): Bacteria > Bacillati > Actinomycetota > Actinomycetes > Micrococcales > Promicromonosporaceae > Promicromonospora > Promicromonospora sp. NPDC057138. Next base: position 8,576 of record NZ_JBHUUX010000080.1, read on the forward strand.
ACCTGCTGGCCACGATCCTGTTCGTCCCCGTCGCGGTGCTGCAGGGCCTGGTGAGCCTGTTCGCGCCGGTCGCCGTGATGATCGAGCTGGGGATCCGCCGCCTCGGCCGGCAGATCGTCGAGTCCATCATCGCGGGGATCGTCGGCCTGCTGCTCGGCATCCTCACCACGCTCCTGGTGGGCCACCTCGGATCGGACGAGCTCGTGCGCGGCATGTCGGTGTGGGAGCGCGGCAACGGCTACGTCCTGGCCATCCCGCAGTACGCCGTCGCCGTGACCGCGATGCTCACCGTCGCCGGGCCCGCCACGCGGCGCCGGACGGTCCGCATCTCGTGGAACCTGATGTTCGCCGCCCTGCTGATCGTGCTGATCACGGGCCAGGTGTCGCTGCCGGGCGTCCTCGTCGCGCTGCTGCTGGGCCGGCTCGCGGGCTCGGCGGTGCAGTACGTGTCGGGCACGCGCAGCGAGCGCGCCTACGGGCCCGACCTGGTGGCGGCCGTGCGGCGCGCCGGGTTCGCGCCGACGTCGCTGGCCCGGGTGCACGCCCTGACCGAGCACACCGGCGGCGACGCGCCGGCGTCCACCCAGACCCTCCAGAACCGCACCCCGGACGCCGCCCCCGACGACCCAGCGGCGCTCGCCCTGAGCCGCACGGGCGACAACCGCGTGTACGCGCTGTACTGCGACGACGACGTGCGCCGGGACGTCGTGGTGCTCGACGGCGACCGGCAGGTCGTCGGCCTCATCACGCGCCTCTGGCAGTCCCTGCGCCTGCGCGGCATCGAGGGCCGGGCCGCCATCTCGCTCAAGGCCGTCGCCGAGCGCACCGCCCTGCTGTCCTACGCCGCCACCGCTGCCGGCGTCCGCACGCCGCGGCTCCTCGGGATCGGCGAGTTCGGCGATTCGATAGTGCTCGTGCTGGAGCACGCCTCCCCCGCCGTCTCGCTCCGCGACCTGCCCGACGACAAGGTGCGCGACGACGTCCTCGCCGAGGCCTGGGAGCAGCTCGGCCGGGCCCACGCCGCGGGCCTCACGCACCGCGCGCTCACCCAGGACGTCCTGCTCACGCACCGGGACCCCGACGGCAGCCCGCACGTGTGGGTCACCGGCTGGGAGCAGGGCGACATCGCGTCGTCGCCGCTGTCGCGGCGCCTCGACCTGGTGCAGATGCTGGCGCTCATCGGGCTGCGGGTCGGCCCGCGCCGCGCCGTCGCCTCCGCGGTCCGCGCCCTGCCCGACGACGACATCGCCGCCATCGGGCCCCTGATCCAGTCGATAGCCCTGCCGCGGACCACCCGCGAGGAGGTGCGCCGGTCGAAGGGCCTCCTGGGCGAGCTGCGGGGCGCCCTGGTGGAGCGCCTGCCCGAGGCCAGCGTGCAGCCGCAGCGCATCTCCCGGTTCAGCGCCCGCACGGTGCTCACCACGACGCTGATGATCATCGCGGTCGCCGTGATCGTCACGACCATCAACTTCAACGAGATCGCCCAGGCCGTGCGCGAGGCCAACCCGTCGTGGATCGCCGTGGCGTTCACGCTCGCCCTCATCACCTGGTTCGGCGCGGGCCTCACGCTCGTCGCGTTCTCCCCGACGCGCGTACCGATCGTGCGGGCCACGCTCACCGCCGCCGCCGGCTCGTTCGTGGCGCTGGCGGCCCCGGCGGGCATCGGCCCGGCCGCGCTCAACCTGCGGCTGCTGACCCAGCGTGGGGTCTCGGTGTCGATGGCCGTCGCCACGGTCGCGCTGGTGCAGGTGTCGCAGTTCGTCGTCACGGTCCTGCTGCTCGTGGGGCTGGCGATCTTCACGGGGTCCGGCGCGCTCGTCGAGCTGCCGTCGCCGGCCGTGCTGATCACGCTGGCGGGTATCGCGCTCGGCGTCGTCGCGACGCTGCTGGTGCCGCCCGTGCGGCGCTGGGGCATGGGATACATCGGGCCGCGGCTGGCGCAGGTCTGGCCGCGGCTGGCCCAGATGCTGAGCCACCCCGGCCGGCTGGCGCTCGGCGTGGCCGGGAACCTGGTCATGACGCTCGGCTACATCATCGGCCTCTGGTGCTGCCTCGCGGCCTTCGGGGAGTCGCTCTCGCTGGTCGACATCGCCCTCGTCAACCTGGTCGGCAACGCCCTCGGCGCGATGATCCCGACGCCGGGCGGCCTCGGCGGCGTCGAGGGCGCCCTGACGGCCGGCCTGTCGGCCGCGGGGGTGCCTGCGACCATCGCGTTCTCCGCGACCATCCTGTACCGCCTGTGCACCTACTGGGGCCGCGTCCCGATCGGCTGGGTGGCCATGCGGTACCTGGAGCGCAAGGGCGACCTCTGACGGCGGACATGCGAAGGCCCGGCTCCCCGTGGGGAACCGGGCCTTCGCGTCGCTGTAAAAATCAGCGGCGAAGCGTCACTTCGCGACGGCCTTCTTCAGCAGCGAGCCGGCGCTGATCTTGACACCGAAGTTCGCCGGAATCGAGATCTCCTCGCCGGTGCGCGGGTTGCGGCCCGTGCGGGCGGCACGCTCGACGCGCTCGGCCGAGAGAAAGCCCGTCACCTTGACGGCCTCGCCCTTGGCGAGCGACTCGATCAGCACCTCCTGGAAGGCGTTGAGCGCGGCCTCGGCCTCGGTCTTGTTGATCTCGGCCTTGCTGGCGATGGCCGAGACGAGCTCGGACTTGTTGAGCGACATGCGGTTCCCTTCTTCGGTCACGTCGCGCGGCGGTACCCGCCCGACGACGAGGCCCCATACTGCCAGCAGATCGGCAGGAATTCGCGGAGAACGGGCTCTTCTACGGCGAGTCGTGGGTAACTTTCTGCTCTCAGAGCACGCGAACCTGTGTACGAGCCTGTGGACGACGACGGTGTGGGCCCCCCGGAGACAGTGTCACCTCGCACTATCCGATGACTTCCGCAACCCATAGCGGTCTACCGTTCCGGTAGTGCTTCGCCAATGAGAGGAAATCGTGGAGAAACCGCCGTCCGAGGTCCCAGCAACCGTTGAGGGCGCCGTGAGCACCGCCGAGACGGACCCCGAACCCACCGGACCGACCACCGAAGAGGCCCCGCACGCGCGGCGCAACCTCGTCGTGCTCGTGTTCAGCAATCTGCTGGCCGGCGTCGGCGTCGCGTCCGGTGCCGCCGTGGGCGCGCTGCTCGCGGAGAGCCTGGGCGGCACGTCCATGGCCGGGCTCGCGCAGGCCGTCGGCGTGCTCGCCGCCGCTGTCGCCTCGATCCCGCTGGCGACGCTCGCCCAGGTCCGCGGGCGGCGCTGGGCACTGTCGCTCGGCTACACCCTGTCCACGGTCGGCGCGCTGCTCATCGTGACGGCGGCCGTGCTGGGCCAGCTCGTCGTGCTCCTGGTCGGCCTCACGCTCTACGGCGTCGCGAACGCGACCAACCTGCAGTCCCGGTATGCCGCCGCCGACAACGTCGGCTCGGGCACACGCGCCCGGACCATGTCGATAGTCCTGTGGTCCACGACCGTGGGCTCGGTGGTGGGGCCCAACCTCGCGGCGCCCGGCGCCGACGTCGGCGGCGGCCTCGGCGTGCCCGCACTCGGCGGTCCCTACCTGTTCTCCGTCGTCGCCTACCTGCTGGCCGGCCTCCTCCTCGCGGCCCTGTACCGGGACCGGGCGGGGAGCGCGGCGGTGGCGAGTGCCACCACCGCCGTCGGGCGGACCGGGGCGCTCACCGCGCTGCGCTGGGCCTGGGCCCACCCGCGGGCGCGGTTCGCCGTGGTGACGACCGCCGTGGCGCACAGCGTGATGATCATGGTGATGGTGATGACGCCGGTGCACATGCAGCACGGCGGGATGTCGCTGCAGCTCGTCGGCATAGTCATCAGCCTGCACGTGCTGGGGATGTTCGCGCTCAGCCCCGTGTTCGGGTGGCTGGCGGACCGCTTCGGGCCGCTGCGGGTCGCCGGCGGCGGGATGGCGCTGCAGGCGGCGGCCGTCGCCCTGGGCTTCACGGCCGCGGCCATGGTGCCCGACGCCGGTGCGCACGCCGGGCACGGTGCCGCCACCCCGCCCCTCGACACGGAGGTGCTGACGGCGGTCGCGCTCGTGCTGCTCGGGCTGGGCTGGTCGGCCTGCGTGATCGCGTCGTCGGCGGTGCTGGCCTCGGTGGCGGAGCCGCACGTCAAGCTACCGCTGCAGGGCGCGACGGACGCACTGATGAACTACTTCGGCGCGGGCTCCGCGGCCCTCGCGGGCCCGCTGCTCGCCTGGGGCGGGTTCCAGGCGGTCAACACGGCGGGCGCCGTCCTGCTGCTGCCCGCGGTACTGACGATGATCTTGGCGGCCCGCGCCCGCTGATTCAGGCGTGCGGCTTGTTCAGACGTGCGGCTTGCCGTCCGGGTTCTCGTTGGGCTTCTCGGAGTCCGGGTCCTCGGGGTCGGGCTCGTTGGCCTGGCGCAGCTTGTCGTTCTCGAGGATGTTGCGGCGCATGATCGCCACGACGCCCAGCACGACCAGCACCGCCGCGAGGATGCCGCCGGTCACGGCCAGACCGCTGGTGCCGGCGCCGTCCCCGGCGCCAGCGAGCTCCGTCGCCGTGGTCGGCTCGTCGGAGCCGTTGGAGGTCTCGGTCGCCTCGTCGGTCGGCTCGGCCTCCTGCGTGGACATCTCGGGCTCGTCGCTCGGCTCCGCCGTCGGCTCGGGCTCGCCCTTCACCACATAGGTGAGCTCGCCCTCGATCGGGTGCCCGTCGGAGGAGACGACGTGCCACGCGACGTCGTACTTGCCCGGCGGCAGGCCCTCGTCGAGCTGCGCGGTCACCACGTTGTCGTCGACCTGGATGTCGTAGCCCCGCGCGGCGACGCCGTCCGGGCCGACCAGCGCGACCTCGATGCCTGTGTCGAGCGGCGGCTCGTTGAACGTGAGCGAGATGCTCGTCGGCTGCTCGTCGAGCGTCGCGCCGTCCTTCGGGTCGGACGACAGGAGCTGGTCGTGCGCGCTCGCCGGACCAGCCACCAGCAGCAGCGCGACGAAGGTCAGGACCGCCGCGAACACGGTGATCACCCGGACGAGACGACGGTTCCCGGGCCGAGCCAGGGCAACGGAGACAGCAGGCATGACGGCACCCTACCTTCGCGGGTTGTGAGCGTGATCGTTGCGACTACCCGTCCGCTATAGGCGGAACGATCACGCCCACAACCAAGGCGTCAGGCCTGCGGGACGTTCTTCTCCAGCTCTGCCAGCCAGGCCGCGGCCGTCGCGTCCGAGGGCATGCGCCAGTCCCCGCGGGGCGACATCGTGCCGCCCGCCGACACCTTCGGGCCGTTCGGCAGGGCCGACCGCTTGAACTGCGAGGCGAAGAACCGCCGCACGAACACGTCGAGCCAGTGCCGGATCGTCGCCAGGTCGTAGGCGGTGCGCCGCGCGGCCGGGAAGCCGGGCGGCCAGTCGCCGTCGTCCACCGTGCGCCAGGCGTGCCAGGCCAGGAACGCGATCTTGGAGGGCCGGTAGCCGCGCCGCAGCACGTGGAACAGCGTGAAGTCCTGCAGCGAGTACGGGCCCACCATCGCCTCCGTGGACTGCGGCGTCTCGCCCTCCTCGGTGGGGATCAGCTCGGGCGTGATCTCCTGCTCGACGATCTCCGTCAGGACGGCGTTCACCGGGCTGCTCGCCTCGGCCGCGAACTGCCCGCTGTCGATGGTCCACCGGATGAGGTGCTGGATCAGCGTCTTCGGCACTCCGGTGTTCACGGCATAGTGCGACATCTGGTCGCCGACGCCGTACGTGCACCAGCCGAGCGCGAGCTCCGAGAGGTCGCCTGTGCCGACCACGATCCCGCCGCGGTGGTTCGCTAGACGGAACAGGTAGTCGTAGCGCAGGCCGGCCTGGACGTTCTCGAAGGTCACGTCGTACTGCTTGACGCCGTCCGAGTACGGGTGGTCCAGGTCGCGCAGCATCTGCTCGGCGGCCGGCCGGATGTCGAGCTCCTGGAACGTCACGCCCAGGGACTCCGCGAGCCGGACGGCGCGATCCTTCGTCTCCTTGCCGGTCGCGAAGCCGGGCATCGTGAACGCGTGGATGTCGGTGCGCGGCCTGCCCAGCCGGTCCATCGCCTTGGCGGCGACGATCAGCGCGTGCGTCGAGTCCAGGCCGCCGCTGATGCCGATCACCACCTTCGGCTGCCCGATGGCGCGCAGCCGCTGCTCGAGCCCCGTGACCTGGATGTTGTAGGCCTCGTAGCAGTCCAGGGCGAGGCGCTCGGCGTCGTCGGGCACGAAGGGGAAGCGGTCCACCTTGCGGCGCAAGCCGATGTCGCCCTGCGGCGGGTGCACGCTGAACGCGAGCTCCCGGAAGTCGCCGCCGTCGCCGGAGCCTGTGGAGGCCATCCCCAGCCCGCGCCGGTTGTCGTCGAACGTGCCCTGGCGGAGGCGCTCCTGGCGCAGGCGGTCCAGGTCGACGTCGACCACGGTGGCGCGCGCGCCGTCCGGGAACCGCTCGGTCTCGCCGAGCAGGTCGCCGGCCTCGTAGACCATCGTCTGGCCGTCCCACGACAGGTCCGTGCTGGACTCGCCCTGGCCGGCCGCCGTGTAGACGTAGGCCGCGTTGCAGCGGTAGCTCCCGCTGCGCACGACCAGACGGCGGTCCTCGGCGCGCGCCACCGTGACCGGGCTCGCCGACAGGTTCAGCAGCACCGTCGCACCCGCGAGCGCCGCCAGCGCGCTCGGCGGCACGGGCACCCACATGTCCTCGCAGACCTCGACGTGGACGGCGAGCCCGGGGATGTCGTCGGCACGGAAGATCAGGTCGGAACCGATCGGCACCTCCTCGCCGAGCAGGGTGAACGTGCCCCGGTGCTCGTCGCCGGACGCGAACTGCCGCTTCTCGTAGAACTCGCGGTAGTTCGGCAGGTAGGACTTGGGCGCGACGCCGAGAATCCGCCCGCGGTGCACGACGACGCCGGCGTTCAGCAGGCGGCTGCCGACCAGCAGGGGCGCCCCCACGACGAGCATCGTGGTGATCTCCGTGCTCGCCGCCTTGATGTCGGCGAGGGCGTCGAGCACCCCCTCCAGGAGGGTGTCCTGCATGAGCAGGTCGTCGATCGCGTAGCCGCTCAGGCAGAGCTCGGGGAACACCGCGACGGCCACGCCGTCGTCGTGCAGCTGCCGCGCCTGGTCCAGGACCAGCGCGGCGTTGGCCGCGGGGTCGGCGACAGCGACGGGGATGGTGCAGGCCGCGACCCGGGCGAACCCCTGGGCGTAGGCGTTGTAGAAGTCCACGGTGTCGAGTCTATGGATCCGCGCGGCGGACTGGTCGGAGGTCCGCTTCTACCGAGCGATTGGGCCCAAAAGGCGCGTGAGTTCTGGGCCGAATCGCTAGTCAGAAGCGCACACGTATCGACACTCCGTGGATAGGCTGCCGCACATGGAGCCCCAGCCCACGCTCTACGAGTCGCTGGGCGGCATGCCCGCCCTCCGCCGGCTCAGCGACGCGTTCTACGAACGAGTGCTGGCCGACGAGCTGCTCGCGCCCGTGTTCGCGAACTTCAGCCCGCGCCACGTCGAGCACGTCGCCGTCTGGCTGGGCGAGGTGTTCGGCGGCCCGACGGCGTTCACGACGTCGCTCGGCGGTCACCAGTCCCTGCTGCACAGCCATCTCGGCCTCGGGATCCGCGACGAGCACCGGCAGCGGTGGCTCGAGCTGATGTCGGCGGCCGTCGAGGAGACCCTCCCGGACTCGCCGGAACTGCACGCCCCGCTCATGTCCTACTTCGAGTGGGGCACGGCCATCGCACAGGAGGTCTCCCAGGACCCGGTCGGCACCGACCTCGGCGACCCGGGGCCGACGCCGCGCTGGGGCCGGGAGGGCCTGCAGGCCTGAGGCGCGTTCACCTCACGCGATGCCTGCGATGTCCCCGTTGTCGAACACGATCGCCTGCTGGAGCTCGCCACCCAGAGCCCTCGCGTAGCGGGCAAGTACCTCCTGGCCGGAGATCTTGCCCTTCTCGATCTGCGACACGCGTCCCTTGGTCACGCCCATCCGATCGGCGACCTCCTGCTGTGTCATGCGCCGCTTCTTGCGCAGCTCGGCGAGCCGGTATCCGGTCACCTCGGCCAGGAGCTCCTGCTTGCCGCGTTCGAAGGCCTCCTCGCCGCCCGCCCGCGCAACATGCTCGGCGCGAATGTCCTGCCACTTCACATAGCTCGTCACGTCGATCCTCCACTCCTCATCCATCATCCGCGAGTTTAGTTATCGATAAACATATCCGCACGCTGAAGAGGGCTTGTCACGCCCGCTAGCGTCTCCCCATGGCCCAAGATCCCGACTGCCTCTTCTGCCGCATCGTCCGTGGTGAGCTGCCCTCGACCCAGATCGACGAGGACGAGCGCACGCTCACCTTCATGGACATCAACCCGGCGTCCGACGGGCACGCGCTCGTGATCCCGAAGGCCCACGCCCGCGACCTGCACGACGTCACGCCCGAGGACCTGGCCGCGTGCTCCGTCACCGCGCAGCGAGTCGCGGGCCGCGCCGTGAAGCAGCTCGGGGCCGACGGCGTGAACCTCCTGAACTGTGCCGGCGAGACGGCCTGGCAGACCGTCTTCCACTTCCACGTCCACGTGGTTCCCCGGTTCGCCGACGACCCGGACCGCGACTCGCTCCGCCTCCCGTGGACGCCGACGCCGGGCGACCCCGCGCGCATCTCGGCCGCGGCGGACCTCCTGCGTTCGGCCACCTGAACTGGGTGTGCCGAGACAGCGGGCCGCACCGATGAGTTTCGTCCGCGACGGGCGTCTGTCCTGGTAGAACACGGTGCTCGCTCGGTGCCGTACCGCCATGTGAAGGGAACTCCCATGTCATTCCAGGCCTACCTCGACGCGGTCGAGGACAAGACGGGGCACACCCCGCGCGAGCTCATCAAGCTCGCGGAGGAGCGCGGGTTCGACGCGACCACCAAGGCGACCCCGATCCTCGAGTGGCTCAAGGAGGACTACGGCCTGGGCCGCGGGTACGGCATGGCCATCGTCCACGTCATCACCAAGGGGCCGCAGATCAGCAGCAAGCACGTGGGCACGTCGGGCACGCACAGCGACGCGTCCGACACCCTGTGGCTCGACGGCAAGGCGACCAACCCGGCGTCGGCGGGCTGACGCCGCAGGAGACCGCCGACCCAGCAAAAACGGTAGCCAGCACCGGCGTCCGTCCGGGACTGTCGAGCTATGCCGGACAACGACGAGCATTGGCAGGTGGGGCGGCACATCACCCATGCCTGGCTACGGCCAGACGACAAATGGGTGCTGCTCCTTCCCGCAGACACTGAGATCTGGCCTGCCGTCATCGCTGAGCGGCCCCGCCGCATCGACAGGCTGCTCGTCTCTCGTCCGGAGTCTGCCGAACGCACGGAAGGCCCTGTCCTCGCCGGCGCCGGGTTCAGGCGCGACCGGACGGAGCAGGCCTGGCGTATCCCGCTGGACGGCATAACGGCCGGAGCACCTGTCAGCGACACGCACCGGCTCGTTCCTGTGACCGAGTGCGACCTGGCCCGCGTCACAGCGCTCGACAACGAGGTGCGGCAGTCGGTCCCGGGATGCGAGGGCTGGTCCGGCACTGTCGCCGACCTGCGCGGAACCCTCGAGGACGACGAGTTCGACCCGGACCTCTACCTGGTGGCGGTGCACCGCAAGACCGGCGCCTACGACGGCCTGGTCCGGGTCTGGTTCCGGCGACCCGTACCCCGGCTGGGTTGCATCGGCGTCGTGCCCGCGTGGCGCCGGACCCGGCTGGCCCCGTTGATGCTCGCCACGGTCGCCCGCATCCTGCGGGGCAGGGGCATCCGCGAGGTCGTGGCTGAGACGGATACGACGAACCGTGCCGCACACTCCATGACCCGCAACCACGGCGGGCTCCCGCTGGAACGGACTGTCGAGTGGTCGTTCGGGCTCCCGTGACCAGGAAGCCTGTACCGGCACCTCATTACCCTGGGTAATGATGTACCCATGACAACCCGCTCCAGCATCGCCATCGTCAACGCCCATGTCGTCCCCGTCGCCACAGACCCCGTCGAGAACGGGACCGTGCTCATCGAGGACGGCGTGATCACCGCCGTCGGGCAGGACGTAGAGGTTCCCGAGGGGACCCCGACGATCGACGCCCAGGGCAAGTGGCTCCTGCCCGGCTTCGTCGAGGGGCACGGCCACCTGGGCGTCCACGAGGAGGGCGAGGGCTGGGCCGGCAACGACACCAACGAGATGACCGACCCGAACGGATCCGCGTTCCGTGCGCTCGACGCCATCCAGGTGGACGAGGAGGGCTTCCGCGACGCCCTCGCCGGCGGCGTGACGACGGCGGTCATCAAGCCGGGCTCGGGCAACCCGATCGGCGGGCAGACCGTCGCGATCAAGACCTGGGGCGGTCGGACCGTGGACGAGCAGGTCCTCAGCGACTCCGTGTCCGTGAAGAGCGCGCTCGGCGAGAACCCGAAGCGGGTCTACGGCGACAAGAAGCAGCTCCCGTCGACCCGCCTCGGCGTCGCCGCCGTGATCCGCAAGGCCTTCGTCGACGCGCAGAACTACGTCGCGAAGCGCGACGCTGCGGCGGCCGAGGGCAAGCCGTTCGAGCGCGACCTGGGCAAGGAGACGCTGGCCCGGGTCCTCGCCGGCGAGCTCGCCTGGGACCAGCACACCCACCGCGCCGACGACATCGCGACGGCGATCCGCCTGTCGGAGGAGTTCGGCTACCGGCTCGTCATCAACCACGGGACCGAGGGCCACCTGATAGCCGACGTCCTCGCCGAGAAGGACATCCCGGTCATCTACGGCCCGATGTTCGTCTCACGGTCCAAGGTCGAGGTGCGGCAGCGGGCGAACCGCAACATCGCGGTGATGGCGGCTGCCGGCGTCCGCGTCGCGATCACGACCGACCACCCCGTGATCCCGATCAACTTCCTGGTGCACCAGGCATCGTTCGCGGCGCGCGACGGGCTGCCCCGCGAGACCGCGCTGGCCGCGATCACGACCAACCCGGCGTCGTTCCTCGGCCTGGACGACCGGGTCGGCGCCATCAAGGAAGGGCTCGACGGCGACGTCGTCCTCTGGTCGGGTGACCCGCTCGACACCGACTCCCGCGCCGAGCGCGTCTTCATCACCGGCACCGAGGTCTACACCTGGGACCCGGCGGCCGACGGCGGACGCGGCGCCGGCCGCGTGCTGGAGCGCACCTCCCGTCTCGCGTGAGGGTCGAGCCCGGATGATCGGCAATAGGTCAGGAGATCGGTATCTCGAGTTACCGATCTCCTGACCTTCTGCCGACCACAAACCATGGGCCCGGCACCCCAGGGTGACGCGCAGCGGCACCTGGGGGCGACGCGGCGCGGCGTCGGGCGGCGTAGCGTGCGAGCATGCTGGGCACCACCCGTCCGAAGAGCGGCACCCCCGCGGACCTGCTCGCCACCGGGCCCTTCGACCGCCTGCGACCACGCGCGTTCGTCGCGACAGCGGTCGCGGTCGTCACCAACGTGGGCTCGATCGGTGCCGCGCAGAGCCAGACCTGGGCGACCAGGCCCGGCCTCGTCGGGCTGCTCCTGCTGCTGGTCGCACCCGCGGCGCTCCTGTTCCTCCTCCCGCGGCGCCCGGCGCTCGCCACGGTCCTGTCGGTCGCGGCGACCCTCACGTTCCTGGTGACCGGTCGCCCGTGGGGCCCCGTGTTCCTCGGCCCGGCCGCTGTGCTCGCCGCCGTCATGCTCAGCGGCGACGTGCGGCGGGCCCGGCGGATCGCCTGGTCCGGCGCCGTCCTGCTCGCCGGAGGCGCGGCGTCCGTCGCGGCGCTGGTCGCCCCGCGCTTGGAGCGGCTCGGCACCGAGCTGCCCCGGACGCCGCACGACAGGTGGGGTCCCGGCTCCTACGGTCCCGGCTGGATGCGTGGCGACGGCGCCTGGTTCCTGACGTCGGACGCGCTGATCGCGGGCGCCGCATGGCTCGCCGTCGTGCTCCTGGTCGCGAGCGCCCTGCGGGACCGGATCTCCCGCCGGGTGGCGGCGCGAGCCGCCGCCCGGGAGACGGCCGCCGAGCGGGAGCGGACCGCCGTCGCCTCGGAGCGCCTGCGGATCGCCCGCGAGCTGCACGACGTGCTCGCGCACTCGCTGTCCGCCATCAACGTCCAGGCGGGCGTGGGGCTGCACCTGCTGGAGAAGAATCCCGGCCAGGCGCGCGAGGCGCTGTCCAACATCCGCGACACCAGCAAGGACGCGCTGGCCGAGGTGCGCACGGTGCTGGGGATAGTCCGCGAGGGCGCGACCCCGCCCGCCTCGCCCCCGCTGCCCGACGACGCCGCGCCGCTCGCCCCGACCTGGGACCTCACCGCGCTGCACCGCCTGGCCGATCAGGCCCACGCGGAGGGTCTCGACGTCGCCGTCGAGCTCGGACCCGACGTGGTGGGCCTGCCCGACCACATCGCCGGCGTCGTGCATCGCGTGGTCCAGGAGTCGCTGACCAACGTGCGCCGGCACGCGCCGTCGGCCCGCCGGGTCACCCTGCGCGTGACCAGGGACGACGGCGTCACCGTCGTGGTGGCCGACGACGGCGTGGCCTCCGGCGAACCGGTCGAGCCCGGCTACGGGCTGCTCGGGATGCGCGAGCGCGTCGAGGGCGCCGGGGGCACGCTCACCGCCGGGCCCCGCTCGGACGGGCCGGGCTGGGAGGTCCGGGCCACGCTCCCGGTCCCGACCGGCTCAACCAGCAGATCGCGGGTCGAGCCTGTCGAGACCTCACCGGTTTCGACAGGCTCAACCAGCGACTCGCGGGCCGAGCCCGTCGAGACCACCCCCGAGACCGGAGAACCCGCATGATCGACGTCCTGCTCGCCGACGACCAGGCCCTGGTGCGGGGCGGCTTCCGCGCGCTGATCGACTCCGAGGACGACATGCGCGTCGTCGCCCAGGCCGCGACCGGCGACGACGCCGTGGCGCTCACCCTCGAGCACCTGCCCCAGGTGGTGCTCATGGACATCCGCATGCCGGGCCTGGACGGGCTCGAGGCGACTCGCCGGATCATCGCGGAGCCCCGGGCCGCGGACGTGCACGTCGTGGTCGTGACGACGTTCGAGCTGGACGAGTACGTCACGGAGGCGATCCGCGCCGGGGCGTCGGGGTTCCTGGTCAAGGACACTGAGCCGGCGGAGCTGGTGCGGGCGGTGCGGGTCGCGGCGTCGGGCAACGCGCTGCTCTCGCCCACGGTGACGCGGCGGCTGCTGGCGAAGGTCGCCGAAGCGACCCGCACGGTCCGGCCGGTGCCGGCGCTGGCCGATCTCACGCCGCGCGAGCGCGAGGTGCTCGTCGAGGTGGCGGGCGGCCTCGCGAACGACGAGATCGCCGCCAAGCTGTACCTGTCGGAGTCGACGGTGAAGACCCACGTCTCCCGGGTGCTCATGAAGACCCGTTCGCGCGACCGCGCGCAGCTCGTGGTCCTCGCGTACGAGGCGGGTCTGGTGCGGCCCGGGTGGGCCGGAGGCGCAGCGCAGGGTGGGGGCTGAGGAACGAGGCACGGCACCACGGGTGTAGGGGAACAGGTACGCGGGGGTGACGCCCCCGGCGTCGGGCAGGCGCAGCCTGGTGCCATGGCCGGAACGACCGGCCGAAACGAATGCTGGAGGTCGACATGCTCACCGCGACGACGGAAGTCTTCGCCCACGGGCCCCACTACGGCTGGGGCGGGCCCGGCCCGTTCTTCTTCATCTTCCCGTTGCTGTGGTTCCTGCTGTTCGCCACCGTGATCTTCCTGATCGTGCGCCGGGCCCGGCGCGGTCCGCGCGGCGGATGGGGCGGTCCCTGGGCCGCGCACGCCGCGGCGGGCGCCGACCCGGTGACGCTCCTCGGCAACCGCTTCGCCCGCGGGGAGATCGACGAGGCCGAGTACCGCTCCCGGCTCTCGGTGCTCCGCTCGGCGGACCCGTACCCCGGCGCCGGCCCGGCGTCGAATCCGAGCGCGGGTCCGACGGCGGCCGAAGCGCCTCCCGCGGCCCCCACGCCGCAGGACCAGCCGCCGGCTGACGGCGACCGCTGACCCTTCATGAATGCGTCGGACGCCCGGGTCACTGCAGGTGACCTGGGCGTCCGGCATTTTCGGCGAGATCAGCGCTGCGGGCCGGGTGTTCGCGCCCCGTCGTCGCCCCGTCGTCGCCTCGTCGTCGCCCCGCAACGATTGGCCTTCTGTCGCGGGCGTGGCGCTAGACTCGCGGGCGAGTGCGACCGAACCGCACTCATCTGACCCGATGACGTGAGGGAAGTAGATCGTGAGCACCAGCAAGAACTGGGCAACGGCCGCACTGGTCTCCTGTGCACTCCTGCTGTCCGGATGCGCGGCCCTCGAGGACATGGCCAGCGACTTCGCGCCCTCCGGCGAAGAGGTCTCGCAGGCGGCGCCGTCTCCCGTGGTCGAGGCCCCGATCAGCACCGGCGAGTACAACCTGGTCGAGTCGTGCAACGCGTTCTTCGCCGGTCCGCTCGTCGAAGGCATCACCACCCTCGCACCCGCCGTCCAGGCGCCCCTCGACGAGAATCTGACCGGCCTGGCCAGCGACGTCAGCAGGAACATCGGCCTGATCATCGGCAAGGCCGACGAGGTCAGCATCGCCCACCTCGAGGCGGTCCGCGCGCCGTTCGACCAGGCACTCGACGGCTCGATCGCCCGCCCCACCGCGGTCACGGACGCTATCGACGCCTACAAGGACACGTGCACCAAGGCCGGCTTCGAGGGCTGACCGCCTGAAGCCGCGAAGTAGAGCGCCTGTCCGGCTCTCCCTGGTGGCATCAGGGAGAGCCGGACAGG
>NZ_JBHUUX010000081.1:0-22913 GCF_042670845.1 Promicromonospora sp. NPDC057138
CCCCAAACGTCGTCCCCCCGCCCACTCCCCGGCGCCGCCGGGCCCCCCCGCCCCCCCCCCGCTTCACTCCCCAGGGCGCTCTACTTCGCGGACCTACCGGTTGGATAACGTTTTAGGCAGTGGACGCGTCGCGGTGGGATATCGGGGACCCGTCATCGTCCCGCGAGGTCATGACCGCGAAACCCGAGTCGGGGGCGGACGGCTCGCACGAGTGCTCGTCGTCGACGCGGAAGAGCTCCATGGCCCCGCAGACCTCGAGCACGAACAGGTCCCGCTCGTCGGCCCCGCGGATGACGGTCGCACCGCCGCGCTTGCGGCCGGCGTCGGCCAGCGAGATGAGGAACGCGGCGCCGGTCGAGTCCATGAACGTGACCCGGCACATGTCGATGACGAGCAGCTGCCGGCGCAGGCCGACGACGCGCGCCGCGATCTCCGGGAACTGGTCTCGTTCGGCGAGGTCGAGGTCGCCGGCGATCACGAGCGTCGTCGTCGTGGGAGACGTCGCGATCTCGATCATGTGTCGAGCGTAACGACAGTTGCTCGATCGCACCGGATGAAAGGCAGAATTCACCGTCTCGGGTGGTGCCAGGCAATCGGTGCGCCCCTGTTTGTCCAGCTGTGGCACGACTGTGGACGAGGTTCGCACCCCTGACGCTCACCACGAAGTAGACTCGGGCGCGGCCCGCGGGCGCCATGACGGCGCAGTCGGCGGAGCAGTCAAGCAATCCGAGAAGGTGGAGATCCATGCCAGGCGTCGTGCTCGTCGGGGCCCAGTGGGGCGATGAGGGCAAGGGAAAGGCGACGGACCTCCTGGGCTCCCGCGTCGACTACGTGGTCAAGTTCAACGGTGGGAACAACGCGGGGCACACGGTCGTCATCGACGACGAGAAGTACGCGCTGCACCTCCTGCCGTCGGGAATCCTGTCGCCGGGCGTGGTGCCGGTCATCGCCAACGGCGTGGTGGTCGACATCGAGGTCCTGTTCGAGGAGCTCGACGCGCTGATCGCGCGCGGTGTGGACGTGTCCCGCCTGCTCGTCTCGGGCAGCGCGCACATCATCGCCCCGTACCACCGCACCGTCGACAAGGTGACCGAGCGGTTCCTCGGCAAGCGCCGCATCGGCACCACGGGCCGGGGCATCGGCCCGGCCTATGCCGACAAGATCAACCGCGTCGGCATCCGCATGTGGGACCTGTTCGACGAGAAGATCCTGCGCGCCAAGATCGAGGGTTCGCTCGACCAGAAGAACCACCTGCTCGTGAAGGTCTACAACCGGCGCGCCATCACGGTGGACGAGACGCTCGACGAGCTGCTCCAGTACGCCGACCGGCTGCGGCCCATGGTCACGGACACCGCCGTCGAGCTGAACAAGGCGCTCGACGCCGGCAAGAACGTGCTGTTCGAGGCCGGCCAGGCGACGATGCTCGACATCGACCACGGCACGTACCCGTTCGTCACGTCCTCCAGCGCGACGGCGGGCGGCGCGGTCACCGGGTCCGGCGTCGGGCCCACCCGGATCGACTCCGTGATCGGTGTCATCAAGGCGTACACGACGCGCGTGGGCGAGGGGCCGTTCCCCACCGAGCTGTTCGACGACAAGGGCGAGTTCCTCCGCAAGACCGGCGGCGAGTACGGCGTCACCACGGGCCGCGCGCGCCGCACCGGCTGGTACGACGCCGTCATCGCCCGCTACGCGACCCGCATCAACGGGCTCACCGACATCGTGCTCACCAAGCTCGACGTGCTCACCGGCATGGAGAAGGTGCCGGTCTGCGTGGCATACGAGGTCGACGGCGTCCGCCACGACGAGATGCCGACCGACCAGACGGCGTTCCACCACGCTAAGCCGGTCTACGAGGAGCTCGACGGCTGGTGGGAGGACATCTCCAAGGCCCGCGCCTTCGAGGACCTGCCGCCGAACGCCCAGGCGTACGTGAAAGCGCTCGAGGAGATGTCGGGCACCCGGATCTCCGCGATCGGCGTGGGGCCGAAGCGCGACGAGATCATCCCCGTCCACGACCTCATCCACGCGCGCTGAGTAGAGAGCTCCACCACAGTGAAGATCCTCGTCATCGGGACCGGTGCCCGCGAGCACGCCATCGTCCACTCGCTCCACCGGGAGACGGCGTCGGGTACCGCCACGCACGAGCTGCACGCCGCGCCGGGCAACCCGGGCATCGCGGCCCTGGCCACGCTGCACAACGTCGACCCGCTCGACGGGACCGCGGTGGCGGAGCTCGCCGAGCAGGTCGGTGCGGAGCTGGTGGTCGTCGGCCCCGAGGCGCCGCTGGTCGCGGGCGTGGCGGACGCCGTCCGGGCGGCTGGCATCCGGGTGTTCGGGCCGTCGGGCGAGGCGGCCCGGCTCGAAGGCTCGAAGTCGTTCGCCAAGGAGGTCATGGCCGCCGCCGGCGTTCCGACCGCCATGGCGCACGTGTGCACGGACGCCACCGAGATCGCTGCGGCGCTGGACGCTTTCGGCGCCCCCTACGTGGTCAAGGACGACGGGCTCGCGGCGGGCAAGGGCGTCGTCGTCACGGACGACCGCGCGGCCGCGCTCGCCCACGGCGAGGCCTGCCTGGCGGGCGAGAACGGCCGCGTGGTGGTCGAGGAGTACCTGGACGGCCCCGAGGTCTCGCTGTTCTGCGTGTGCGACGGCGTCACGGTGGTTCCGCTGGTCCCCGCGCAGGACTTCAAGCGCATCCGGAACGACGACGAGGGCCCCAACACCGGGGGCATGGGCGCGTACAGCCCGCTGGGCTGGGCGCCGTCCGGCCTCGTGGACGAGGTGGTGAGCCGCGTCGCCCAGCCGACCGTCGACGAGATGGCCCGCCGCGGCACGCCGTTCTCCGGCGTCCTGTACGTCGGGCTGGCGCTGACCAGCCGGGGCACCCGCGTGGTCGAGTTCAACGCGCGCTTCGGTGACCCGGAGACCCAGTCCGTGCTGGCCCGGCTCGCGACGCCGCTGTCCGAGATCCTGCTCGCGGCGTCCCGCGGCACGCTCGCCGCGCTGGAGCCGCTGCGCTGGCGCCCCGAGGCGTCGGTGACGGTGGTCGTCGCGTCCGAGGGTTACCCGGAGCTCGCCCGGTCGGGCGACCCGGTCACGGGCATCGAGGACGCCGAGGCCCTCGCCGGGGTGCACGTGCTGCACGCCGGCACCGGCCTCTCCGAGACCGGCGAGCTGGTCAGCGCCGGCGGACGCGTGCTGTCCGTCGTCTCGCTGGGCGCCGACCTGGCCGACGCGCGGCGCCGGGCCTACGAGGGCGTCGCGAAGATCGGCCTCAAGGGCTCGCAGCACCGCACCGACATCGCGCTCAAGGCGGAGCGGGGCGAGGTCACCGTCCCGTAGGACTGCGGTCGGCCCGTGGGGCTGGGCCGACGCCGTCAGCTGGCCACGCCCCTCCGTTCCCGCGCCGGCATGCCGGTGACATCCATCAGCACGCCGATCATGCGTGCGCGGATGCCCGCGTCGTCGGTGACGGTGGTGGCGCGGCAGCGCACCCACATCTCGCGGCCGTCGGCGGCGAGCAGCCGGTGCTCGAGGTCGAGCGGCTCGGTGGCGCCCGCGAGCTGCCGGGCGATGGCGATCTGCACGGCCCGCACGTCCTGCGGGTGCACGCGCCCGGTCCACTCCTCGATGCCGGTGCACGGGGCGTCGTCGGGCAGGCCGACCAGCGCCCGCCAGGTGCGCGAGTAGAAGACCTGGCCCGTGGCGATGTCCCAGTCCCAGGTGCCTTCCAGCGCCACGTCCTGGACGAGGGCGTTGCGCTCGACCTCGGTGCGCAGGTCGAGCACGAGGGCGCGTTCGCGGTCGGCGGCCTCCGCGAGCGCCGCCTGCTGCCGTTGCAGCGAGGTGAGGCGGGCCTCGCGGTCGAGCGCGACGGCGACCATGGCGGCCCAGTGGTCGTACTTGTCGCGGGAGCTGGTGGCGTGGGTGTCGACGCCGCCGCCGATCGCGAGCATGCCCCAGTCGCTCTGCCCGAACGTCACCGGCACGACGAACACGACGCCCTCGCCGGCCAGCGCGGGCGGCGGGAACTTCGCGACGGGCAGGTGGGTGCCTACCAGGGCCGTCGCCTGCCGGGAGACGGCGGTGGTACCGACGATCTCGAGGGTGCGCGCCGCGTCGGGCGGGCTGGGCACCGCGGCCGCGCCGGGCACCGGCGCGCCCTCGGCGTCGCTCCACAGGGCGAGCGTGGCCGGACCGCGGTGCCCGCGCGGGAGCCAGGTGAGGGCGCGGATCGCCCGGCCGTCGGCGTGCAGCAGGTCGAGGTCGAGCTCGTACTGGTCGGTGATGGTGCGCTCGAGCCGCCCGGACCGGGCCAGCAGCGTCTGGGTGCACCCGGCGCTGAGGGCGACGAGCACGTCGGTGGCGGTCCGGGTGACCGCGCGGGCGCGGGCGGCCCGGCTCGGGGCGCGGGTGGGCTTCGGCGCCGTCGGCTCGCTCCCGGGCACCGCCGGCACCTGGTCCCGCCGCACCTGCTCCCGGAACTCGTCCTCGACCGACCGCAGGGCGGGGATGAGCTGCTCCAGCGCCTCGGGATGCGGCCGCAGCGCGCGCGTGCTCTCGGCGAGGCTGGTGAGCGTCGCCTGGGTGGGCGGCTGGCCCAGGGCGGCGGCGCTCCGGAAGACGCGCTGCACACCCCGCAGCCACGAGTCCAGGTCGGCGCCGGGCCCGAGGCGCGCCTCGGCGCCGTCGAACGTCGCGCGCGCCACCTCGCCGAGCCGCCGCCACGCCGTCGACGCCTCTTGCGCGGGCAGACCTTCGAGGAGGGTGCCCGCCCGCGCGTCGAGGCAGCCGCACGACTCGCGGGTCACCAGCGTGGAGCGCGACAGGTGCTGGCCCGCCACTCGTTCGCCCCGGATGCGGGCGAGCAGCAGCGACACGGCGAGCTCCCCGACCTGGTCGTGGTGGGGGTCCACCGACGCGAGCCGGGGCCGCACGCGGGCGCCGGCCTCGGAGTGGTCGAATCCGACGACCGCCTGGTCGCCCGGTAGGGCCAGGCCGTGGGCGCGTAGTGCGCGGGAGAACCCGATCGCGTTGCGGTCCGTCGCGGCGAGGGTCGCCGTCGTGGGCAGCCCCGGGCCGCCCACGAGGGCCTGCGCCACGGTGGCGGCGCTCGCCTCCTGGTTGTCGGCGGTGCGGTAGAGCCATTCGGCCCGGGGCGTGATGCCGTGCTCGAGGAGCGTGGCGAGGTACGCCTCGTGGCGTTCGACGATGTCGGCCTGCCGCAGGCTGCCGAGGAACCCGATCTCCCGGTGCCCGTGGGCGATGAGGTGCTCGACGGCGGCGCGGGTGCCGCCCTCGTTGTCCGGCGCGACGACCGGGGCGTCGATGCTGGCCGTGCGTCCGCTGATCCGCACTATCGGCGTTCCGTCCGCCTCGATGCGGAGCAGTGTCGCCTCGTTCACCGCCGAGGTGATGACGATGACGCCGTCGAGCCGGCCGAGGCCGACGGACGCCGTGCCCGGTGGACGGTCCGGGAACTGTTCGCGTTCCAGGTCGGCGGGGTAGGTCTGCACCGCGACCACGCGGTGCCCGTCCGGGCGGACGGTGCGCGCGATCCCGGCGAGCACCCGTCCGAAGTAGTAGCCACCAACCACCGGGGACAGCACCCCGATCACATACCTGCGCTTTCCACTCAGCATGCAAATACACCCGTCTCCGTTGACGCTGTGCAAAATTCACCCGAGGGTGCATGCTACGTGGTTATGGTCCCAACGCCGAGACCGAACGACCCCGAATTGTCCGATTGCCCCGCGCATTCCCGGCGGCCGACGATTGTTGACGTTGCCAGGGCCGCCGGCGTCTCGACGGCGGTCGTCTCGTACACACTGAACGGCCGGCGCGGCGTCTCCGCCACGACCCGCGAGCGCGTGCTCCGGGTGGCGGACGAGCTCGGCTGGCGGCCCGCGACGGCGGCCCGGTCGCTCCGCAGCGGGCCCGCGGCCGCGGCCCTGGTCGTCGTGCACGACCAGCCGTTCGGCACCCGCGCCGCGTTCCCGCTCGACCTCGTGACGGGCGCGCTGCAGACCCTCGGCCCGGACACGCTCACGCTGGCCGTGCACGTGGCCGGGTCGCCGGCGCAGGCCGCGCAGCTCATGGACAGGTGGTGGACGGAGCGCCGCTACGCGGCGTTCGTCGTCACCGGCGTCCGGGTCGACGACGCCCGCCTGGCCGCCCTGCGCTCCCTCCCCGCGCCGGCGGTCGTGGTGGGCGGGGCCATGGACTCCACGCCAGCCACCTGGCAGCACGTGGTGCTCGACGACGGCGACGCGTTCGCTCAGGTGGGCGCCTTCCTCGCCGACCTCGGCCACCGGCGGATCGCGATGGTCGCCGGGTCGGAGCACCTCGTCGCGCCGGTCCGCCAGGCCGCCGCCCTGGAGTCGGCCCTGGTGCGGTACGGCATCGAGCTGCGCACTGTCGCGGGCGACGGCCCCGAGCGCGCGTCCGCCGTGCTGCGCCCGCTGCTCGCGTCCGCCGACCGCCCCACGGCGATCGTGACCGACGACGACGCCACCGCCGGCCTGGTGCTCGACGTCGCCAGGCGGCTCGGCCTCGGCGTGCCGTGGGACCTGTCCGTGGTCGCCGGCACCGATTCCCCGGCGTGCTACCTGACGACGCCGTCGCTCACCGCCGTGCCCTATCCCGTCGAGGAGCTCGGCCGCGCCACCGGCTGGGCCCTGCGGACCGCGCTCGGCACCGCCACGTCCCGGTATGCCGCAGGCGCGGACCCGACCGCTGTCCAGGGCACGGGCCCGGGCGTGGAGCCGGGCGCGAAGTCGGCGGAGGGCGAGACCCCGCCGTCGGGCATCGTGCCGGTGGGCCGGCTGGTGGTGCGCGGCTCGACGGCGCCTCCGGCCGGCAGTTAAACGTTTAGCACGGTTCTGCCGGAACCAAACGGTAGGCAAAGTTGCGACATGCCGCGGCGGAACGAGCCGCCGCGGCGCGTGTGTCGCCGCCCGGCCCCGGGCCGGGCGGGCACGCGCTCGGTCCGGCCAATGGAGGTCACCGTGTCATCAGCATCTCGCCGCACCCGCGGCACGTCCCCACGCAGGTCGCGCACCGTCGCGGCGGCAGCGGTGGGCGCTCTCCTCGCGGCTCCCGCCCTGGTCGCCGCGAGCGCGCCAGCCTTCGCGCTCGAGGACAATCCGTTCGTCGGGGCCGGGCAGTACGTCAACCCGGACTGGGCGGACCTGGTCGAAGGGGCCGCCGCGCAGGTGAGCGACACCGCCCTCGCCGCCGACATGCGCGCCGTCGCCGACGAGCCGACGTCGGTCTGGCTGGACCGGATCGCCGCGATCGAGGGCACCGAGCGGCAGCACGGCCTGGAATGGCACCTCGACCAGGCGGTGTCCCAGTCGGGCGGCTCGCCCCTGGTGTTCAACGTGGTCATCTACGACCTGCCGGGCCGCGACTGCCACGCCCTGGCCTCGAACGGCGAGCTGCCGCCCACGGCGGAAGGCATGCAGCGATACAAGACCGAGTACATCGACCCGATCGCCGCCCTGCTGAACCGGCCGGAGTACGAGAACCTGCGGATCGTCGCCACCATCGAGCCGGACTCGCTGCCCAACCTGGTGACCAACCAGTCCGACGCCGACTGCGTCGCCTCGACGCCGTACTACCGCGAGGGCGTGCGGTACGCGCTGACCGAGCTGTACGAGGTCGGCAACGTGTACTCGTACATCGACGCCGCCCACTCGGGCTGGCTCGGCTGGCCCGACAACTCCAGCCGGTCCGCGCAGGAGTTCGCCAACGTCATCGAGGGCGGCACCTACGGGTGGGACGCCGTGTCCGGCTTCGTCACCAACACGGCGAACACGACGCCGCTGGAGGAGCCCTTCCTCCCCAACCCCGACCTCCAGGTCGGCAGCGGCCAGGTCAGGTCGGCAAGCTGGTTCGAGTGGAACCCGGACTTCGACGAGATCGACTGGACGGCGCACCTCTACGACCTCATGGTCGCGCAGGGCGCGCCGTCGAGCATCGGCATGCTCGTCGACACCGGCCGCAACGGCTGGGGCGGCCCGGACCGGCCGACGGCGGTCAGCACGTCGACCGACCTCAACACCTACGTGAACGAGTCCAAGGTGGACCGCCGCAACCACCGCGGCGCCTGGTGCAACCCTGAGGGCGCCGGCATCGGCCAGCGGCCGACCGTGACGCCGTCGGGCCACGCCGAGTCGCACCTCGACGCCTACGTGTGGGTGAAGCCCCCGGGCGAGTCGGACGGCTCGTCGGTGGAGATCCCGAACGACGAGGGCAAGCGCCTCGACCGCATGTGCGACCCGACCTACCAGTCCAGCGAGCTGGGCGGGAACTACACGGGCGCACTCTCCGACGCGCCGCTGTCGGGCCGATGGTTCCCGGCGCAGTTCGAGATGCTCGTCGCCAACGCGTACCCGGCGATCAGCTAGGGCAGCACCCGGCCGGGAGCGGCATCGGGCCGGGGCAGCACCGGACCAGGAGCGGCACCAGGTACCGAGGGGCAGGGTCACAGCGCGGTGGCCCTGCCCTTCGTCGTCCCGCTGGTTGGGTGCGCCGAACCGCAGGTTGCCCGTCGTGACGGGGTCGAACCGAAGGTTGCGCGTCGTCGCAGCCGTCGAACCGAAGGTTGTTGGTCCACGCGGGCGACGATCGACGGGTGTCTTGCGGGTCGGTTGTGGGAACCGCGATCAACTTGCGGCTCGGCGCACCGCCCTGTCTCGCTGGGCGTCGGCGTCATCTCGAAGAAACTCGGGTGGCGTTAATATCGCCGCCTGTCGACAGGGGAGTTGTCGTGGCTGAGCGCGTCACGTTCGAGAGCACAACTGGGCCGCGGCTCGCGGGCATCATCGACCTGCCCGACGGCGAGGTGCGCGGCTGGGGAGTGTTCTCCCACGGGTTCACGCTCGGCAAGGACTCACCCGCCGCGGCGCGGATCTGCAAGCAGCTCGCGAGCGAGGGCATCGGCATGCTCCGCTTCGACAACCTCGGCCTCGGCGACTCCGAGGGCGACTGGGGCGACGGCTCGTTCACGCACAAGGTCGCGGACACCGTGCGGGCCGCCGAGTTCATGGCCGACGAGGGCCGGCCGGTGCACCTGCTGGTGGGCCACTCGTTCGGCGGCGCGGCGGTGATCGCGGCCGCGGGGGATGTCCCGGGCGTGCAGGCCGTCGCGACGATTGGCGCCCCCGTCCAGCCGCGGCACGCTGAGCATAACTACGACGCCGTCCTGGGCCGCGTCTTCGACGACGGTCACGCCCAGTGGATGGTGGGCGGGCGCGCGCTGACGCTGAAGCGGCATTTCGTGGAGGACGTCCGGCGCGCCGAGCTGCGGTCGAAGATCCGGGAGATGGGCTCGCCGCTGCTGGTCATGCACTCCCCGACGGACAGCACCGTGGACATCTCGAACGCCGGGGAGATCTTCCGCGAGGCGCGGCACCCGCGCTCGTTCGTCTCCCTGGAGGGCGCGGACCACCTGCTCACCGCCCCCGGTCAGGCCAAGCGCGCGGCCCGCATCATCAGCGCCTGGGCGGACCAGTACCTGACGGCGTGACAGGACCTACGCTCCGTCGCCGGCAGGCAGGCCGGCGAGAAGGTTCGTGGCGAACCTGGTGATGTCCCTGACCAGGTCGGCGTGGGCGCGCGGGTCAGGTTCCTCTCGGTGCGCCGTCTCCAACACCATCGTCAGGGTCTGTTCGACGACGTCGTTGCTGTCCCGTAGGCCCCATGACGCGAACTCGGCGGCGAGATGAGCTCGCGTGACAGCGGCGTGGCGATACGTGCGGTCGACAGCGAGTGCCAGCTCGCCGTCGTTGGGCAGATGAACCTGGGGGACGACGTCGTAGGCCGGTGCCAGCTCGACGGATCCGTCCGGTGAGTGGAGCAGGGACACATTCTTGGCATGTAGGTCGAGGTTTCCGATTGCGGCGGCGAGCGTAGCCATACGGGCCAGTCGCACCGCGGACTCCCGCCCGACTGTCACGGTGAGCTCGCGTGCGATGCGCGCGAGAGAGGCCTTCCCGCCGATCCGCTGATACTTCTGGTCTCCTCGGAGGCCGAGCACCTGGTTGAAGTCCTCTTGATGAATTCGACTTGGAGGCTCGCCGTCGGCAGTGCCCATGCGGTCATAGCGTTCGACGACCAGCGCGGGAACGCCGTCGAACTCCTCGATGTGCGTGGCGAAGTCTGCGAGGCCGAGCGCACGAGCGAAGCGGGAGCCGTACTCCTCGTCGTAGATGATCGTGGGGTAGTCGCGAGACTCGGGCTTGAGGATGTGTGTCGACGGGTAGCCGTCGACGACATGCGCCCAACCCTGTGCTGATCGCGCGAGGACGACCTTGTCCTGCACGCCGGCGAGTGAGGTCTTTCCGCTCAACGGCTTGTTGGCCAGGGGGAACGAGGTGACGTTGCGCAGCAGGTCTGCGACTCCGGAGGGAGTCAGCGGTTCGGTTGCCGGGGTCTTCGGCTCGCCGGGCCCTTTGGGATCCCAGATCTGGAGCGCGCCAGCGATGTCGCGGCCGTACTGACGGAGCATTCCAACGACATCGTGTTCGGCAACGCCGGCATTTTGGGCGAGGCGACTGAGCATGCGCCCTTCGGGCAGAAGCTCTCGGAAGAAGTTCTGCCGCCGGTCGCGCCGAGCCCGAGCGGGGACAACGGCGAGCGGCACAGCCAGGGAAAGAACGGTGCTGTCGAGGCCGAATTTCTCGATTGCCGCACGCTCCGCGACGAAGTCGAAGCTCGCGCCAGTCCGGACGAGTGTGCCGATGTGAACGTCGTAGAGCTCGACAATGAGGTCACCCATCGGCGCTCCTGGGGTCGATCGTTGCGGTGAGCTCGGTGCCGGTCTCGCGCATGAGGGCAAAGAGGCGATCGACATAGATCGACGGCTTACCGGCCTCGATCTCCCAGATGTATCGCTGAGTGGTGCCGATGCGCGCAGCCATCTCCCGCTGGCTCCATCCGTTGAGCAGCCTGGCTTGTTGCAGGATTCGCCCGAGTGACTCGGGGTTCGTGACCTTGCCGGTGTAGGGCATCGCCGCACCTCCCATTGCGACTACGTTTTGGTAGTCATCCATCCAGACTACGAAAAGGTAGTCATCGACGGTGACTACCTTATGCGCGTCAATGCGGTTCGACAAGCATGCGGGACCGCGCGCGAAGCCCTGCGCACCGGGCTGTCCCGGCGGCGCGGCGCACGTCACTTCCCCCGGACGGCGGGGCACCCCGCCGCGCCAGTAGACTTTCCCCGGAATTCCCTCACTTCAAGGAGCCTTCGTGGGACGCGTCGTCGTCGAGGTCATGCCCAAGCCCGAGATCCTGGACCCCCAGGGCAAGGCTGTGGTCGGAGCGCTGCCGCGCCTCGGCTTCACCCAGTTCTCCGGTGTGCGTCAGGGCAAGCGGTTCGAGCTCGAGGTGGACGGTGAGGTGACGCCGGAGATCCTCGCCGCCGCGCAGGAAGCAGCGTCCACCCTGCTGTCCAACCCGGTGATCGAGGACGTCGTGTCGGTGACCGACGCCTCCGCCGAGGTGACCGACGCGACGGTGACCGCCTGATGTCGGCGACCGAGCCGGCGTCGGGCGCCCGGAAGGTCCCCGGGATCGACGGCGCCCGGATCGGCGTCATCACCTTCCCCGGCACGCTCGACGACCGGGACGCCGCCCGCGCCGTCCGGCTGGCCGGCGCCGAGGCAGTCTCCCTGTGGCACGCGGACGCGTCGCTGCAGGACGTCGACGCCGTGGTGCTGCCCGGCGGGTTCTCCTACGGCGACTACCTGCGGGCGGGCGCGATCAGCCGGTTCGCCCCGGCGATGACCGCCGTGGTCGACGCCGCCAAGGGCGGCATGCCGGTGCTCGGCATCTGCAACGGTTTCCAGGTCCTCACCGAGGCGCACCTGCTGCCCGGCTCGATGATCAAGAACGAGCACCTGCACTTCGTGTGCCGGGAGCAGTCCCTGATCGTCGAGAACGCGCGCACCGCGTGGACCAACGAGTTCCGTCGCGGCCAGCAGATCAAGATCCCGCTGAAGAATCAGGACGGCCAGTTCGTCGCCGACGAGCGCACGCTCGACGAGCTCGAGGGCGAGGGCCGCGTGGTCTTCCGCTACGACGGCTGGAACCCGAACGGGTCGCGGCGCGACATCGCGGGCATCACGAACGACCGCGGCAACGTGGTGGGGCTCATGCCGCACCCGGAGCATGCGGTCGAGCCAGGCTTCGGCCCGGCGTCGGCCGAGGGCCCGCGCGCCGGCGTCGACGGGCTGGCGTTCTTCACGTCGGTGCTGTCCTCGCTGGTCCACGCGTGACCGTCGGATCGCTCCGGGCAGGCGTGCATGGCTGCTGAGGTTCTCGCGGGTCTCACCATCGAGACGGTCGGCTGGGGCCACGCCGACGCCGCCCGCCTGCGTGCCGAGCAGCAGCGCGAGATCGACCTGCGGTACGCGGAGCCGGGCACGCCTTCGGCGGCCGACTCGGACGACGCCCCAGGGCCGGACCCGCGCGACCGCGTGGATCCCTCGAACGTGTTCGCGACCCTGCTGCTGCGCGTCGACGGCGAGCCGGCCGGGCACGCCGCGATACGCGACCTGTCGGGCCGCGACGACCACCAGGGCGGCCTGCACCCCGACGGCACGGCCGAGGTCAAGCGCGTGTACGTGGCGCCGGCCTTCCGCGGCCGTGGCCTGTCCCGCGCCCTGATGAACGCGGCTGAGGACGCGGCCCGAGCAGCAAGCGTGCGGCACCTGATCCTGGAGAGCGGGCTCATGCAGCCCGAGTCGCTCGGGCTGTACCTGCGGCTGGGCTACGACCCGGTCGAACCGTTCGGGGTGTTCTCGGACGAGCCCGGGTCGCGGTGCTTCGGCAAATGGCTGGCGCCCGCGCCGCACTCCGGGCGCCCCCCGGTGGTCGAGCTTGTCGAGACCCCGGCCCCGGGCCCAGAGATCCGCGAGGTGCCCTGGGACGACCCCGATGCGGCAACGCTGCGGCGCGAGATGTGGGCGTTCCTGCGGGAGCTTTACCCCGGTCTGGCGCACGACGTCGCGGCGCGCGGCGGCCACGACGTCGTCGACGCCGAGAACGGGCGTGCCGCGCGCGCGACCTTCCTGGCGACGCTCGACGGGCGGCCGGTGGGCTGTGCGACGCTCGCGGCGGCGCAGGTCGGGCCGGCGCACCTCACGGTCGACCCGCTGGACGGTGTCGCCGGGCTCGCCCCCCTGGGCGGCGACCTCAGCGGCGACGACCCCGGCGGCTTCGAGGTCCGGAGTGTGTTCGTCGACCCGACCGCCCGGCGAGCGGGTGTCGCGACGGCCCTGGTCCGGCAGGTCGAGGACGCTGCCCGACGCAGGGGCGGGCTCGCGCTATATCTCGCGACCGGTGTCCGGCAGCCGGAGGCGCTGCGGCTCTACGTGGGGCTCGGCTACCGGCCGGTGCTGCCGTTCCCGCCGCACGACGATCCCGAGAATGCGGTCCTCCTGCTCCTGGGCAAGGCGCTCTGAACCGCGGCTGTGTCTGGACAGCGGCCACATCACCAGGCGCGGCGCTCGCTGTGATCCATCCGTTCGCCAAAGAGAACGCTGTGGCGTGAACGACTGCTGAGCTGGTCGACGTGACATCAGTTGGCTCTTCTCTGGTCGCCATGGTTGCGTGTACTTGCGCAGCAGGCGACGAAGGTTCGGCGCGGCGTGCCTTCGCGGGCGGCCGAGACCCTCGAGCTTCTCGACTCCAGAGCGGGAAGGGTCCCTTGATGACGACGACGGTTGCACTGGCCGGACCACGATGAGCGCCCCGACGGTCATGATCGCCGACGACGACGAGATGATCCGCGCCGTGGTCCGGGACGGCCTGGAGAACGAGGGCTACCAGGTGGTGGAGGCCGTGGACGGGCCGGCCGCGGTCGAGCTGTGCCGCACGGACCCGCCCGACGTCGTGCTGCTGGACGTCGAGATGCCCGGGCTCGACGGGTACCAGGTGCTGACCGAGCTCAAGGGCGATGCCGAGCTCAAGGACATCCCGGTCGTGTTCCTGACCAGCCGCAGCACCATGGACGATGTCGTGGCGGGGCTGCGCGGCGGCGCGCACGACTACCTCAGCAAGCCATTCGAGGGAGCCGAGCTGCTCGCTCGCGTCGCGGCGGCGTCCCACGTCAAGAAACTGCAGGACGAGCTCCAGGAGCGCAACGCCGCGCTGGAGGAGCTCGTCAGGATCGACTCGCTCACCGGGCTGTACAACCGCCGGTATCTCGACCAGGAGCTCACCCGCCGGCTCAGCGACTCGCTCCGGCACGGGTATCCCCTGTCGGTGGTGCTGTTCGACCTCGACCACTTCAAGCGAGTCAACGACATCTACGGGCACGCGGCCGGTGACCAGGTGCTGCGCGCGTTCGCGGGCCACCTGCACCGGGAGCTGCGTCCCGGGGACGTCGGCGGACGCTGGGGCGGCGAGGAGTTCCTCGTCATCCTGCCGCACACCGATCTCGACGGCGCCTTCATGCTCGCCGATCGGATCCGCTCGGCGACGGCCGCGGAGCCCGTCTCCGCGGACGGCCAGAGCATCACGGTCACGATCAGTGGCGGCTGCGCGGTCGGACCCTTCGGATCCGTTGAGGCCATGGTCAAGCTCGCCGACGCCCGCCTCTACCAGGCCAAGCTCGCCGGCCGGAACCAGATCGTCACCGCCGCCACGCCCCCGATCGGCTGAGGACCGTCATGCGAGGCAGGCGCGAATCCTGTCCAGCAGCTGGGGGACGCTCGGGTCGCGCCGCGGGTCGCCCTGTGCGTCCTCGAGGTGTGCGCGGAGCATCTGTTCGAGCTGGGCCGCGGCCAGGGAGCCGTCCGGGCGTCCCAGGGTGCCAAGGGTCCCGGTGAGCTTGTGGGCGTCGGCGAGTGCGGTGCGGTGGTCGAGCTCGCCGACGTACCAGGCCTCGAGAGTCTCCACTCTCCGTGTCGTGGTGCCACGGAACCTCTCCCAGAGAACTGCGATGCGTTCTTCGGTCATGACGGTTCCCCGGCGCAGGTCGCTGGCTGAAATGAAGGCCAACAAGTGATCGGCCGATCATTCATCGTGCCACGCAAGGCGCGCTCTCGCTCGGAGCCCGGCATCTGCTGGCTACTCGTGCCGCAAGTACTCCAGCTGCGCCCGTACCGACGAGCGCGCCGCGACCAGCACGGACCGGTCGACGTCGGTGTACACCGCGCCGGTCACCGCGTCCAAGAGCGAGTCCGGGAGCGGGGCTCCGGCGTCAGGCAGCTCCGCCCCGAGGCTTGACAGCGCCGAGCGCACCTGGCCGAGCCGCTCAAGGCGGTGCTCGCGGTACGCGCGCACCGCGGCGCCGAGGTCGGGGATGACGGGTCCGTGCCCGGGCAGTCCCTGCACGTCCAGCGGTGCGAGCCGGTCCAGCGAGCCCAGGTAGTCACGCAGCGAGCCGTCCGGCTCGGCCAGCACGGTTGTCCCGCGACCCAGCACGGTGTCGCCGGTGAGGACTGCGGAGGACAACCCGTCGGACACCGCGAAGCACACCGAGTCCGCGGTGTGTCCCGGCGTCGCCAGCACCTCGATGCGCAGGCCGGCGACGGCCAGCACCTCGCCGTCGGCCAGCGGCTCGACGGCCGCGCCGTCCGCCCCGCCGCTCCGGCTGAACTCGGGGAGGGCACCCCGCGACGGTGCCCCGGTCAGCTCGCGGAACCGCGCCAGCCCGCCGGTGTGGTCGGCGTGCCGGTGGGTGACGAGCACCAGCTCGACCGGACCGGCGTCGGCCAGCGCGGCCAGGTGCGGCTCCAGCAGCGGTCCGGGGTCTACCACCACGCAGCCCGGCGCGCCGGGAGCGCGCAGCACGTACGACCGGGTTCCGTCGAGAGTCATCGGGCCGGGGTTGTCTGCGCGGAGCATCCTCGCAAAGGGCGCAACAGGGCTCACCGGACCACCTTATCCAGCGGTCGACAGCGCTTGTGCTGTGGCGCACTCCGGTGTGTGATCGGTAAATCACCTCCCAGTGTCGAGAGGAATCCCCAGGATGTCCGCCCTTCCCGGCGTCGCGCAGCACCTCCACGCCCGCAGAGCTCCAGCACTCCTCGCCGCGACGGCACTCGCCGTCAGCGTCCTCGTGCCCACCTCCTCCGCGGCCGCCGACACCGCCCGGGGCGCGGCCGCGGACACTGCCGCCGGCGCCACGGCCGCGGACGCCGAGGCGCTCGTGAGCGCGGGACCCGTCGTCCTCGTCGAGGACGGTGACACGGCGGTCGTCACCATCTCGGTCCAGGCCGCCGACGGCGGCGCCCTCGCCGGGCCGGTCACCGTCGGCTGGCGCACGGGTTTCGGCACGGCCACCGCCGACGCCGACTACGACGCCGGCTCGGGCACCGTCGAGTTCGCGGCGGGCACGCCGTCGGGTGCCGCGCGGACCATCGAGATCCGGACCCGGGAGTCGGAGGCGGGCGAGACGGCGGAGACCGTCCCGGTGACCCTGGAGTCGCGGGACGCCGAGGTCTCGGAGGGCCCCACCGTCGTCGTGCGGGCGCACGACCTGCCCTACCTCGACGAGCGCCTGTCGACCGAGGAGCGCGTCGCGGACCTCGTGAGCCGCATGACGCTGGCGGAGAAGGTCGGGCAGATGACCCAGGCGGAGCGCGGGAGCGTCACGGGCGACCCGGCAGTCGTCACCGAGCTCGGGCTCGGCTCGATCCTCAGCGGCGGCGGCTCCACGCCCGCCGAGAACACGCCGGAGGGCTGGGCCGACGCGATCGACGGCTTCCAGAGGCAGGCGCTGGCGACGCGGCTGCAGATCCCGCTGATCTACGGCGTCGACTCCGTGCACGGGCACGGCAACCTGGACGGCGCGACGATCCTGCCGCACAACATCGGGCTCGGCGCCACGCGCGACCCGCTGCTCGTGGCGAAGGCGGAGCACATGGTCGCCACCGAGACCCGCGCGACCGGCATCCCCTGGACGTTCGCGCCCTGCCTGTGCGTGGTGCGCGACGACCGCTGGGGCCGCACCTACGAGTCGTTCGGGGAGCACCCGGCGCTGGCGACCGTGCTCGGCACGGCGGCGATCGCCGGGTTCCAGGGCAAGCGCCTGGACAGCGGCAAGTCCGTGCTCGCGACGGCCAAGCACTTCGTGGCCGACGGCGACACCGCCTACGGCACCGGCGAGGGCGAGTACACGGTGGACCAGGGCATCACCGAGCAGAGCCGCGCGCACGTCGAGGCCGTGGACCTGCCGCCGTACGCGGCGGCTGTCGCGGCCGGCGTCGGCTCGGTCATGCCGAGCTTCTCCAGCATGGACTGGACCGACGACGGCCTGGGCAACCCCGTGAAGATGCACGCCAACGGCGAGCTGATCAACGGGTGGCTCAAGGACGACCACGGGTTCGACGGCTTCGTCATCAGTGACTGGCAGGGCATCCACCAGATCCCGCCGCTCGCCGACGACTCGCCCACCACCGCGCAGATCGTCACCGGCGTCAACGCGGGCATCGACATGTTCATGGAGCCGTCGCAGTTCGAGCGGTTCCACACGCGGCTCGTCGCCGCCGTGCAGGCCGGCGAGGTGACCGAGGAGCGCATCGACGACGCCGTCTCCCGGATCCTGGCCGCGAAGTTCGAGCTGGGCCTGTTCGAGGAACCCTTCGCGGACCGGTCCCACGCCGACGAGATCGGCTCGGCCGACCACCGGTCGCTCGCCCGCAAGGCGGTGGCCGAGTCCCAGGTGCTGCTGAAGAACGACGGCGCCGCGCTGCCGCTGGACACCGACGCGAGCGTGTACGTCGCGGGTCGCAACGCCGACGACCTGGGCAACCAGGCCGGCGGCTGGACCGGCACCTGGCAGGGCTTCTCGGGCGACGTCACCGAGGGGACCACGATCCTCGAGGGCATCCAGGCTGCGGCCGACGACGTCACGTACAGCGAGGACGCCTCCGCGCCGACCGACGGGGCCGACGTCGGCATCGTCGTCGTGGGGGAGACGCCGTACGCCGAGGGGTTCGGCGACGTCGGCGGGCCCGAGTGGGCCTGGGACCCGGCCGACGGCGGGGTGCCGCGCGAGGAGAAGTCGATGGCGCTGCAGCCCGGCGACGTCGAGGTCGTCGAGAAGGTCTGCGCGGAGATCGAGACCTGCGTGGTCCTGGTGGTGTCCGGGCGGCCGCAGCTCCTCACCGAACAGCTCGGCTCGATCGACGCGCTCGTCGCCTCGTGGCTGCCGGGCACCGAGGGCGACGGGGTCGCGGACGTGCTGTTCGGTGAACGGCACTTCACGGGCCGGCTGCCCGTCTCGTGGCCGCGGTCCGCCGACGACCCGGTCGTCAACGTCGGCGACGAGGACTACGACCCGCTGTTCCCCTTCGGCTGGGGCCTGTCGACGGGCGGCCGCACCTCGACCCTCGACGAGCGCCGGCTCGACCTCCAGGACGCTGTTCTCGACCCGGCCCAGGGCGTCCCGCCGCAGGCCGCAAAGGCATTAGCAACCTCCGACGTGGCCTTGCTACAGGGCCACGAACCCCGAGCCCGCCACATCCTGAATGCGGCGAGGTAGAACCAGGGTTCTACCTCGCCCCAGTTCTACCGCGCGGAGGCGAGGGCCTGTTCGACGTCCTCGATCAGGTCCCGGGTGTCCTCCAGGCCTACCGACAGGCGGACCGTCGTCTCCGTGATGCCGACGGCGGTCCGGCCCGCGGCACCGAGCTTGCGATGCGTCGTGGTCGCGGGGTGCGTGATCAGGGACTTGGCGTCGCCGAGGTTGTTCGAGATGTCGATCACCTGGAGCGCGTCGAGGAACGCGAAGGTCCGCTTCTTGGCCGTCTCCGCATCGGTGCCCTCGGGGACGGCGAGATCGAACGTGACGACCGTGCCGCCGCCGCTCATCTGGGCCCGCGC
Source organism: Promicromonospora sp. NPDC057138 (assembly GCF_042670845.1). Classification (NCBI taxonomy): domain Bacteria; kingdom Bacillati; phylum Actinomycetota; class Actinomycetes; order Micrococcales; family Promicromonosporaceae; genus Promicromonospora; species Promicromonospora sp. NPDC057138. Next base: position 18,847 of record NZ_JBHUUX010000081.1, read on the forward strand.
GAGGTCGGCCTGCGGGTGGGAGTCGAGGAACGGATACCGCACAGCGCCCACGCCCGGCAGCGCCTCCAGCGCGTTCGCGACGGTGAGCGCGCTCGCGCCCTGCGCCGCGATGCGCACCGGAAGCGTCTCCAGGCCCTTGACCAGGGTCCACGCGTTGAACGGCGACAGCGACGGCCCGGTGTTGCGGATGAACGTCTGCACGGGCCCGGTCACGTACTCGGACGAGCCGAGGATCGCTCCGCCCAGCACCCGCCCCTGCCCGTCGATGTGCTTGGTCGCCGAGTAGACGACGACGTCGGCGCCCAGCTCCAGCGGCTTCTGCAGCAGCGGGGTGGCGAACACGTTGTCCAGTACGACGGTCGCCCCGGCGGCGTGCGCGAGGCCGACGACGGCGCGGACGTCGACGATGTCCTGCATCGGGTTGGACGGCGTCTCGAAGAACACCACGTCCGCGGGCGTCGCGAGCGCCTCCTCCCACTGGGACAGCACGTGCCCGTCCACGTAGTCGGTACGCACGCCCCACTTCTTGAAGATCTCCTCGAAGATCACCACGGTGGACCCGAACAGGGCCCGGGCCGCCACGATCCGCGAGCCTGACTGCACGAGCGCGGCCAGCGACGTGAACACCGCCGACATGCCGGTCGCCGTCGCGTAGCAGGCCTCCGCACCCTCCAGCAGGCGCAGGCGCTCCTCGAACGTGTGGACCGTCGGGTTGCCGTAGCGCGAGTAGACGAACCGGTCGATGTCGCCGGCGAACGCCGCCTCGGCCTCGGAGGCCGTGTCGTAGACGTAGCCCTGGGTGAGGAACAGCGCCTCGCCCGTCTCCTGGAACTCGCTGCGCTGGTGCCCGCCGCGCACGGCGAGGGTCGCGGGGCGGACGCCGCGGGGCAGCGGCTTGCGGCCGGACCCGCCAGGAGTCGCGTCGGGCGGGAACGCTCCGGTGACGGTCACTTGGCGGCCTCCGTCCAGGGCAGACCCGCGACCTTCCAGCCCTCCTGGTCGCGGACGCCGTCGGCTCCCGGCGCGCCCTCGAAGCCCTCCAGCACGTTGTACGACGGCGCGATGCCGGCCGCCGTGGCGAGCCGCGCCGCGCCGATCGAGCGCTGGCCGGACCGGCAGAGGAAGACGACAGGGCCGCCGGTGACGCCCGCCGCCTTGAGCTCCTCCAGGAACCCGGTGTTGGGGCGGCCGCCGGCCCGCACCCACTCGGCGAAGACCGGCTGCTTGTCGAGCGTCGCCGTGTCGGGGACGCCGATCGTGCGCCACTCGCCGTCGGTGCGGACGTCGACGAGGGCGGCGCCCGGGTCGCCGGCGAGGAGGTCCCAGGCCTGCTGGGGCGTGATGTCGCCGGCGTAGCCGACGGCGGGGCGGGCTTCGAGGTGCGCGGGATCGCTCATGGTGGTCCTCCATCGGTCGTGGCGGTAGCACCCTTGTCCGTCCGCGCCGCGGGGGCGGGAACGCTGGGTTGCTGCGGCGTCGTCGTGCCACGTCACTCGGCCGCTCGGGATGGTCGCTGTCGATCGTACGACATCGCGTCCGGTGGGTGGGATGCCGTCTCGTACGCTGGTCGGGCTAGGGTCTGGGTGTGGACGAGGCTGTGGACGAAGCTGTGGACGAGCAGGAGCTGACCGGCGGCAACACCACCGCCGTCGTCCGGATCGGCGACACCGTGCACCGCGCGGCGGGCCCCTGGACGCCCACGATCCAGAGGCTGCTCGACCATGTCCGGGCCGGCGGGCTGACCGAGGTTCCCGAGCCGCTCGGCCTGGACGCCCAGGGCCGCGAGGTCGTCTCGTACCTGCCCGGCGACGTACCTGGCTGGCCCGCCCCGGAGTGGCTCTGGTCGACCCGCGTCCTGGCCGACGCCGGCCGGCTCCTGCGGCGCTTCCACGACGCCACGGTCGGCTTCGCCCTGTCCGACGCCGAATGGCGCCTGCCGGCGGCCGAGCCCGCCGAGGTGATCTGCCACAACGACGCGGCGCCCTACAACATGGTCTTCCGGGACGGCCGGCCCGTGGGCCTGATCGACGTCGACACCGCCTCGCCAGGCCCGCGGATCCTGGACCTGGCGTATCTCGCCTACCGGCTCGCCCCGCTCTCGAGCGACGCCTTCGCGGGGGCCGCGTACGACGTCGGACACCTGGACCCGATGGCGCGGCTCGACGCGCTGACCAGTGCCTACGGGATGCCGTACGCGCGCGCCGAGGTGCTGGCCGCGATGGTGGACAAGCTGCGCGACCTGGCCGCCTGGTCCGAGGCCAGGGCGGACGACGGCGCCTCGGCTGACCTGCGAGAGCACGCCGCGATGTACCGCGCGGACGCGGACCGGATCGCACGCCTCATCTCACGGCCGGACCGACCAGATCGTGAGACCAGTATCTGAGACGCGCGTTGACAGCGGTCTTGCCGCACCACAGGATGACCTCAGGTCATGAGCGCCAGCGCGAAGCCCCGGCTCGCTGGCCGGCAACCCTCCTCCGCGGTGGGGTGCCCCGGGTGACGACCTGGCCGCGGGCAGCCGCACGCGGCAAGCGCGGGGGACCCTCCCCCAGGACTGTGCTGGAGGACGCCATGTCTGCAACCACTCTCACCCGTGTCGCCGCGGTGACCGACGTCGCCCCGCTGCGCCCCGTCGTCGGCGGCGCGACGCTCGTCCCGCTCGTGGACGGCAGCCGGGTCCCGTACGCCAACCTCGACGTCGCGGCGTCGGCCCCGGCCCTGCAGGCCGTCGCCGACCGCGTCACCCAGGTGCTGCCCCTGTACGCCAGCGTGCACCGCGGCGCGGGGTACCTCTCCCAGGTGAGCACGGCACTCTACGAGACCGCCCGCCGCACCGTCGGCGCGTTCGTCGGCGCCCGCGAGGACGACCTGACGATCATCACGCGGAACACCACCGACTCGCTGAACCTGCTGGCCGGCTGCGTGCCCGCGCAGCCCGACGGCGAGCCGGGCCGCGTGCTCGTGCTCGACGTCGAGCACCACGCGAACCTGCTGCCCTGGCAGCGCGGCACGGACGCGACTGTGCTGACCGGCGGCGCGACCGTGGCCGAGACGCTCGCCCAGATCCGCGAGGAGCTGGCCGACGCCGCCGCGACCCGGCCGATCGCCCTCCTCGCCCTCACCGGCGCCTCCAACGTGACCGGGGAGTCGCTCCCGGTCGACAAGATCGTCGCCATCGCCCACGAGTACGGCGCCCGCGTGGTGCTCGACGGCGCTCAGCTCGTGCCGCACCGCCGCATCTCGCTGGAGTCGACCGGCGTCGACTACCTGGCCTTCTCCGGGCACAAGACCTACGCGCCGTTCGGCGCGGGTGCCCTGGTGGGCCGCCGCGACTGGCTCGACGCCGGCACGCCGTACCTCGCGGGCGGCGGCGCCGTGCGGCGCGTGCGCGTGGCGGGTACTGACTGGCACGAGGGCCCCGCCCGGCACGAGGCCGGCTCGCCCAACGTGATCGGCGCCGTCGCCCTGGCGGCCGCGTGCGAGGAGCTCGCGGCGCTCGACCCCGCCGACGTCGCGGCCCACGAGAACGCGCTGCGCCGCCGCCTCGTGGCGGGGCTGGAGGCCATCGACCGGGTCGAGGTCGTGCGCGTCTGGGCCGACGCCGTCGACCCCGTGGGTGTCGTGACCTTCACCGTGACCGGCTACGACCCAGGCCTGGTGGCCGCCTACCTGTCCGCGGAGCACGGCATCGGCGTGCGGGACGGCCGCTTCTGCGCGCACCCGCTGCTCGGCCGCCTCGGGTTCGACGCCGGGGCGGTGCGCGCCTCGGTCGGCGTCGGCACCGCGGGCGAAGAGGTGGAGCGCCTGATCGCCGCCGTCGGCAAGCTGGTGGCCGAGGGTCCGCAGGCCGGCTACGACGTCGTCGACGGGCTGTGGGTCGTGACCGACGACCCGCGCCCCGTCCCCGAGGGCTCCGGCCTCGCGGGTCTCCTGGCGACGGCGGCCCTGGGCTTCGACGAGGCCTTCGGCTGCCTCCCGGACGAGGCCTGACTCCTCGCTGGTCGAACGGCGAAGTAGAGCGCCTGTCCGCCCTGCGCCCGGATCAATCCGGGCACAGGGCGGACAGG
>NZ_JBHUUX010000082.1:0-22056 GCF_042670845.1 Promicromonospora sp. NPDC057138
GACCACCGGTGGTCGAGCCTGTCGAGACCCGGACAGGCGCTCTACCTCGCGGTCCATGCCGGGTCGGGTAACGTCCCCGCCGTGAAGATCCTCGTACCGGACGTGCCCTTCGACCTCGACTTCCCGTCCCTGCTGCCCGACGGCGGAGCCTCCTTCGCGCCCGGCGGCGCCGACACCGTCGTCGCCTACGCGATGGGCGAGCCGGTGCCGGAGGAGCACACCGACGCCGAGATGCTGGTCACCTGGTCCAACCCGCCCAAGCTCCTTGCCGACGCCGCCCGCCGGCTGACCCGGCTGCGCTGGGTGCAGACGCTCTCCGCCGGCCCGGACGTGGCGCTGCGCTCCGGGTTCGGGCCCGACGTCGTGATCACCTCCGGCCAGTCCCTGCACGACGACACCGTCACCGAGCACGCCCTGGCCCTGATCCTCGCCTCGGTGCGCCGCATCGACGTCTCCCTGGCCGCGCAGCGGGAGCACCACTGGGCCAAGGAGATCGCGTTCGCCCAGGCCGACCCGGTCACCGGCCGTGAGTACACGCTCGACGGCGCGCGCGTCACCATCTGGGGCTTCGGCTCGATCGCCCTGCGCCTGGCCCCGCTGCTGACGGCGCTCGGCGCGCAGGTCACGGGCGTCGCCTCGCGTGCGGGCGAGCGCTCGGGCTACCCCGTGGTCGACGCCGACGGCCTGGACGCGCTGCTGGCCGAGACCGACCTACTCATCTCCCTCCTGCCGGCCGTCCCCGCGACCCGGCACATCCTCGACGCCCGCCTGCTGAGCCTGCTGCCGCCGTCGGCGCGCTTCGTCAACGTCGGCCGGGGCGCCACCGTCGACGAGGCGGCTCTCGTGGACGCGCTGCGTTCCGGGCGGCTCGCCGGCGCGGCGCTCGACGTCATGGAGACGGAGCCGCTGCCCGCGGACTCGCCGCTCTGGGACGTCCCGAACCTGATCCTCACGCCGCACGTCGCGGGCGGCCGGCCGCGGGGCGCTCCGCGCCTCTTGGCCGAACAGCTCACGGCGTGGCGCACGGGCGCAGATCTCCGCAACGTGGCCACGAGGTAGCCCGGACTCTGCGAAGTAGAGCGCCTGTCCGGACGTGCGCTCTATCTCGGCCACAAGCTGCCGGCGAAGTAGAGCGTCTGTCGGGACAGACGCTCTACTTCGCCGATCTGGGGGCGGGCTGGCAGACCGGGCAGCTGAACGACGAGCGGTTCATGAACGCGTCACGGCGGACCAGCGTGCCGCAGCGGCGGCACTCCTCGTTCTCGCGGCCGTACACGGCGAGCGACCGGTCGAAGTAGCCCGACTGCCCGTTCACGTTGACGTACAGCTCGTCGAAGCTGGTGCCGCCCTGGGCGAGCGCCTCGCGCATGACCTCGGCCGCCGAGTCCAGCACCCGGCGCACGTCAGCGACCCTGAGCTTTTCGGTCGGCCGCGCCCAGTGCACCTTCGCCCGCCACAGCGCCTCGTCGGCGTAGATATTGCCGACGCCCGACACGACGGTCTGGTCCAGCAGCACCCGCTTCACCTGGGTCCGGCGTCGACGTACCCGCCGGACCAGGTCCTCCAGGTCCAGGTTCGGGTCGAGCAGGTCGCGGGCGATGTGCGCCACCGGCTGCGGCAGCAGGGGCAGGTCGGAGCCGTATCCGGCCGGAACGGTCGACGCAGGAGCTTTCGTCGCCGGGCTGTTCGACGGCGGTGTGGTCGACGCCCGAGCCTTCGACGCCGGGCTGTTCGACGGCGGGGCGCCGTCGGGCACCAGGTCCTGGACGCTCAGGTGCCCGAACGTGCGCTGGTCGACGAAGTCGAGGTAGCGCGCCCCGGAGGGCGCACCGGTCAGGTGCAGCCGAACCCGCAGGTGAGGATGGCGCCAGTCGTCCGCCGCCGTGGCCCTGCCCGGCTCGTCGGCGAGCACGGCGCTCGGGCCCGGACCTTGCTCTCCGGTCACCTTCGCGCCGCGGACCAACAGCTGCCCCGACATACCGAGGTGGGCCAGCAGTGCCGCGGCGGGGTGGGTCTCGACAGGCTCGACCCGCGAGGACGGGTCGACCTGCGAGGACGGGTCGACCCGCGAGGACGGGTCGACCCGCGAGGACGGGTCGACCCGCGAGGACGGGTCGACCCGCAAGGAGGGGTCGACCTGCGAGGACGGCTCCGCAAGCGGGAGCCAGAGGAACTTGCCGCGGCGCACCGCGGCCACGAGGCGCCGTCCGGCGAGCTGGTCGCGGAACGAGTCCGGGCCGCCGTCGTGCCGACGGACGCTGTACTCGCGGAAGACCTCGACGTCGCGCACGACCGCGCCGACCACCAGGCGGTCGAGACCGTCCCGGACGGTCTCGACCTCGGGGAGCTCAGGCACCTGCGGCCGGCGCCTTGCTGCCGGACGTGCTCCCGGCGTCCGCCGCGCCGGCGTCCCCGGCCTTGGGCAGCGGGAACTTCTCGAGCAGAGCCCGGTACGTCTCCTCGGCCGCGCCCTGCTCGGCATGCTTCTTCGCGCTGCCGGAGCCGGAGCCGTAGGTGACGCCGTCGATCACCACCGACGAGTGGAAGACCCGCGCGTGCTCGGGGCCCTCGAACGTGGCGACATACTCGGGCGAGCCGAGGCCGCGCTCCGCGGAGGCCTCCTGTAGGGAGGTCTTCCAGTCGAGGCCCGCGCCCAGGCCCGCCGCGACGTCGAGCGTCGAGTCCACGAGCCGGTGCACCAGCGCACGCGAGATCTCGAGGCCGTGCGAGAGGTAGGTGGCCCCGATCAGGGCCTCGACCGTGTCGGACAGGATCGAGTCCTTCTCGAAGCCGCGCGTGCGGATCTCACCCTTGCCGAGCAGCACGTACTTGCCCAGGCCGAGGGTGCGCGCGATCGCGGCGAGCGCGCGCTGCGACACGGTCGCCGCGCGCATGCGCGCCAGGTCGCCCTCCGACAGGTCCGGATGACGGCGGTACAGCGCCTCCGTGACCACCAGCCCCAGCACGGTGTCGCCCAGGAACTCCAGGCGCTCGTTCGTGGGGATGCCCCCGGCCTCGTGCGCGAACGACCGGTGGGTCAGTGCCAGCACAAGAAGCTCGGGGTCCAGATGGACCCCGAGCTTCTCGAGCAGCGCGGTAGGTTCCGGCCTCGCCGGCGACGTCCCGCCCTTGGCCACGTCAGCCCGCGTGAACGGTCTTCAGGGCGTCGCGGTACGTGCGGCCCTTGTAGGTGCCGCACGTCGGGCACGCCGTGTGCGGCAGCTTGTTGCCCTGGCACGACGGGCAGGTGGTGAGGGTCGCTGCGGTGGTCTTCCACTGCGAGCGACGCGCACGGGTGTTGCTGCGCGACATCTTGCGCTTCGGAACAGCCACGGCTAGCTCTCTTTCGTCTCGTCCGACACGCTCGTAGATTCGAGCATGCTCTGAAGCGCCGACCAACGAGGGTCGACTACGTCATGGTGATGACCGGGGTCGTCAGCCAGGCGCGCTCCGCACTCGGAGCACAGGCCCGGGCAGTCCTCCCGGCACAGCGGTTGAAATGGTAGTGCAGTCACGACCGAATCCCGAAGCGAAGGCTCCAGGTCGGCCATGTCGTCGTCGTCCAGGACCGACTCCTCGTCCTCCACGTCGACATCCCCCACCTTGGCCGACGCCGCGGCCTTCTCGGGGTAGGCGAACAGCTCCGTGACGTCGACCGTGATCTCACGGGTGATGTCGTCGAGGCAGCGGCTGCACTCGCCCTTGGCCGTGCCGCGGACCGTGCCGGAGACCAGCACGCCCTCCATCACGGACTCGAGTCGAAGGTCCAGCTCCAGGTCAGAGCCCTCCGGGATACCGATCACGGCGGTGCCGAGGTCCGACGGCGCCTGCACGGTAGCGCTGTGCGTACGCATCGATCCGGCACGCCGAGACAGCTCGTGCGTGTCGAGCACGAGCGGCGAGTTCGGTTCGCGGGAAATAGCAGACTCCATGAAGGCAGTGTCCGAGAAGGACGGTGAAGGGGGGCGGACCGGCGCAGTGCTGCACGCCACGGGCCAAAAACCAATCCTACGACATCGAGCGGGCGTTACGCGCGCCTGTGCGGGGTGACAGCCCTCACGAGCCGGACGGCGGCTGTCCCAGCGCGGACCGCAGCGCCGCCGTGACCCCCGCGGGAACGAGGTCGTCGACCGGTCCGCCGTGCCGCACGATGTCCTTCACCAGCGACGACGCGACGTGGGCGAACTTCTGGTCCCCCGGCAGGAAGATCGTCTCGACGCCCGACAGGTGCCGGTTCATGAGCGCCATCGGCTGCTCGGCATCGAAGTCGCCGCCGCCGCGCAGACCCTTCACGACGGCGACCGCCCCCGCCTCCCGGCAGAAGTCCACCAGCAGCCCCGGCACCACCGCGACGCGCACCCGCGACAGCGCGGGATCGGTCTGCGCGCCGGAGTGCACCGCCGCGCGGACGAGCGCGGCGCGCGTCTCCAGGTCGAGCAGGCCGGACTTGCCGGGATTCTTGGCGATGCCGACCACGACGTCGTCGAACATCGTGGCGGCGCGACGCACGATGTCGAGGTGGCCGAGGGTGATGGGGTCGAAGGACCCGGGGCAGACGGCGGTGGTCACGCGCCCACGCTATCCGACGGCTCCGCGTAGTAGACCGCGGTCTCCCCGTAGTCCTTGCGCGCGAGCCGGGCCAGGCCCGCAGGCCAGGCCGGCTCGGGCGTGCGGATCGAGCGCTCGACGACCACCACCGCGTCGTCGGCCAGGACGCCCGGCGCGGCCAGGTGCGTCAGGACGACGGCGAGCGCGGCCTCGTCGAGGTCGTAGGGCGGGTCGAGGAAGACCAGGTCCAGCCCCGCCGCCGTCGTGCCGGGAACGGCGGCGGGCCGCGGGGCCGCGCCCGCGAGTGATGCCGCGAACCGCTCGGCGGTCTCCGTGGTCACGCGCACCCCGGTCAGGCCCAGCCCGGCCACGTTCCGGCGCGCGACGTCGGTCGCGGGGCGTGCGCTGTCCACGAGAGTCACCGATGCCGCGCCGCGGCTGGCGGCCTCCAGCCCGAGCGCGCCCGAGCCGGCGTAGAGGTCGAGCACGCGGGCGCCGTCGAGCACGCCGAGGTGCTCCAGGCGGGAGAAGATCGCCTCACGGACGCGATCGCTGGTGGGCCGGGTGCCTTTGGCCGGCACGGCAATGGTGCGCCCGCCGAACACCCCGGCAACGATCCTGGTCACCCGCCGACCCTAACCCGCCCCCGACCCGTTGAGTGCTGGCTATTTGCGCCGAAACGGCGCGCGGGAGCGCAAATAGCCAGCACTCACCAGACCGGGGTGGGTCAGGACCAGGGGGTGTCTATGTGGGCTAGCAGGGGGAGGTGGTCGCTGCCCGTCGACGGGAGCGTGCGGGTCTCCGTGACCGTGGCGCCGCGGGCCAGCACATGATCGATCTGCACCACCGGGAAGGACTCCGGGTAGGTGAACTCGAAGCCGGTGGTCGGCGCGGTGACGAGGTTGGTCAGCGGCGCGATGGCGTCGTCGGCCAGGACGGCGTTCAGGTCGCCCGCGACGATGACCGTCTCGTTCTTCTCGGCGTTGACGGCGTCCGCCAGCTGCAGCGCGCTCGCGTTGCGCAGCTCCGTCTCGAACCCGCCTCTCCCGAACCTCACCGACGGCAGGTGCGCGACGAACAGCGCGACCGACGCCCCCTCGCGCTGGATCACCACGCGCAGGCAGCGGTCCCAGGTCGCGTCGACGCCCTCCGGCCGGATGTCCACGGCCTTGGCGCCCTTGAGCGGGTACTTCGACCAGACGCCGACCGTGCCCTGCGTCTCGTGATGGGGCAGCGCCTCGCCGAACGCTTCGGTGTACTGCTCGGCCGTCTCCTCGGATACCTCGGTGAGCGTCACGATGTCCGGCTCGGCGGCGAGGAGCACCTCGGCGGTGCCCGCCACATCGGTGTTGGTGTCGCTGACGTTGTGCTCCACCACTGTCAGGTCGCCGGGCGCAGGGTCCGCCGGACGCACCTGCGGCAGGAACACCCAGATCCACGCCGCCAGCGGCAGCAGGACGGCGAGGACGGCGAGCGCCGACCGCCGCAGCAGGGCGGCGAGGATGCCGAGCGGCACGGCGAGCCCGAGCCACGGCAGGAACGACTGGACGAGACTGCCGAGGTTTCCCCAGCGGTTCGGCACGAATTCGTGGGCCACGAGCAATACGGCGACCACCACGGAACCGAGCGCCAGCAGCCTCCCGCGCTGCCATGCAGTCTTTGCCGGTGCGTCGGTATGGATCGCGTGTCTCGCGTCGACCATCATCGGCGGGGACTCTATCGGTTGTGCGTTGCGCGCGTAAGAAGTCGGTCATCGCTTTCACCCCGCCGATTTCACCCTGCTGAACCCGGCCGGGTGTCGCCGGACACCCACGCGCCCGTTGACGCCCGAGGTCACGCGCGTTCCAGGAACTCCTCCTGGTCCTCGTCGAGCTGCGCGTGGATCGCCTTCGCGAGCTCGGGAAACTCCGTCAGGTCGGGCGACGCCCGCACGACGTCGGCGGCCGCGGTGCGGGCCTCCTCGATGAGGCCGGCGTCCTTGACCACCCGCAGCAGGCGCAGCGAGCTCGCCCGGCCGGACTGCGCGGCGCCGAGCACGTCGCCCTCGCTGCGCAGCTCCAGGTCGAGGTTCGCGAGCTTGAAGCCGTCGGTGGTCTGGGTCATGGCCTCCAGCCGGGCGAAGGCAGGGGTGCCGGGCTCGGCGTCGGACACCAGGAGGCACAGGCCCGGGTCGGTGCCGCGCCCCACGCGCCCGCGGAGCTGGTGGAGCTGGGAGATGCCGAACCGGTCGGCGTCGAAGATCACCATGGCGGTGGCCTCCGGTACGTCCACGCCCACCTCGACCACCGTGGTCGAGACCAGCACCGGCGCCTCGCCGGAGGCGAACCGGGCCATGGCCGACTCCTTCTGGTCGGGCGGCATCTGCCCGTGCAGCACGCCGACCTCGATGCCCGCCAGCTCGGGCCGCGAGCGCAGCTCCTCGACCACCTCGAGCACGGCACGCAGGGGCGGACGCTCGGCGCCCTCGGCGCCCGGGCCGGTCTGGTCCAGGAACTCCGGGACGTCGTCGAAGTCCTTGGCCGCCGCCTTGGTCTCCTCGTCCGGGTGGATCCGCGCGCACACGACGTAGGCGCGGCGGCCGGCGTCGACCTCCTCGCGGACGCGGGCCCAGGTGCGGTCGGTCCAGCGGGTGTTCCCCGCGGGGACGGCGACCGTGGTGATGCCCGCACGCCCGGCCGGCACCTCCGTGAGGGACGACGTCTCCAGGTCGCCGAAGACCGTCATCGCCACGGTGCGCGGGATGGGCGTGGCCGTCATGACCAGCAGGTGCGGCGAGACGCGCCCCTTGGCGCGCAGCGCGTCCCGCTGCTCGACGCCGAACCGGTGCTGCTCGTCGACGACGACAAGCCCGAGGTCGGCGAACTGCACGTGCTCGGACAGCAGGGCGTGCGTGCCGACGACGATCCCGGCCTCGCCGCTCGCGGCCTGGAGCAGGGCCTCCTTGCGGGCCTTCGCGCCGAGCGAGCCGGTCAGCAGCGCCACCCGGGTGCTGACGCCGGTGCGCTCCGCGCCGAACAGCGTGCCGGCGTCGGCCATGGGGCCCAGCAGGGCGCGCAGGGTCCGGGCGTGCTGCGCGGCGAGCACCTCGGTGGGCGCGAGCAGCGCGGCCTGGCCGCCGGCGTCGACCACCTGCAGCATGGCGCGCAGCGCGACGACGGTCTTGCCGCTGCCGACCTCGCCCTGCAGCAGCCGGTGCATCGGGCGGGGGCTGGCGAGCTCGACGGCTATCTCGTCGCCGACCGCGCGCTGGCCGTCGGTGAGCACGAACGGGAGGGACGCGTCGAAGTCGGCGAGGAGGCTCGCCTTCCCCGCGGGCAGCGGCGGGCGGGCGGTGGCATCCTCGGCGGCCGTGCGGGCCCGGCGCTGGGCGAGCGCCGCCTGCAGGACGAACGCCTCCTCGAACCGCATCCGGTGCCGGGCCCGGTAGGCCTCCTCCATCGTCGCCGGCCGGTGCAGGCTGCGCAGCGCGGCGGCGCGTGGGGGCAGGCCCTGGCGCTGCAGCACCTCGTCGGGCACCGGGTCCGGCACGTCAGGGTCGGTCAGCGTGTCGAGCACGACGCGCAGCGCGCCCTGGACCTTCCAGCTCGGGATGCCCGCGGCCGCGGGGTAGATCGGGATGGGCTTGGTCGCGTGCTCCAGCAGCGCCTCGTCGCTGTCGAGGTCGGACTCCTCCCCCATCAGCGTGAAGTCCGGGTGCGTGAGCTGACGGGTGCCCCTGTACAGGCCGACGGTCCCCGTGAACAGGCCCTTCGCCCCCGGGACCAGGCGCTTCTCGTGGTTGTAGAGCGAGCCGCGGTGCTTGCCGAAGAAGGTGAGCGACAGCCGGCTGCTCCCGTCCGTCACGACCACCTCCATGAGCGCGCCCTGGCGGTTGCGCATGGGCCGGACCGTCGCCTGCTCGACGCGCGCCAGGATCGTCACGTGCTCGCCCACCTCGAGTGCCGCGATGTCCGTCAGTGCGCCCGGATCGGCGTACCGGCGCGGGTAGTGGCCCAGCAGGTCGCCCACGGTCGCCAGCCCGAGCTTGCCCAGGGCGGTGGCCGTCCGCTTGTCGAAGGCCCGCTCCAGCCGTTCGTCCACCCGCGCGGTCATGCGGCGCCCTCCGTCTCCTCCGTGCCGAGATGCACACCGTCACCCGTGCGGCCCGTCGCCAGGACCACGAGCTCCGCGTCGGGCGCCCGTTCGGCGAGGACGGCGGCGAGCCGGCCGGGCAGGTCGCCGGGGGCGTCCGCGTCGAGCAGGGCCGTCGCGACGGTGGTCCCGGGGCCGACGGCGGCGCGCAGGGCGTCGACCGCGGCGGCACCCCGCGCGGCCACCACGGTCAGCGCGGCGAGCGCCTCCACCACTGTCGCGCGCGCGTCGATCGCGAGCGGCTCTCCGGTCCCGTCCGGCAGGCCGATCGGCAGCAGCGTCCCGAGCGCGGCAAGCGCCACGACGGCGTGCAGGTCGGTGGGCGTCGGCACGGCGACCACCTCGTCGACGTCGAGGTGGGGCTCCGTCCCGGCGGCAGCGTCGGGCACCCCGAGGAGCAGCACCCGCCGGGCTCCGGTCGACGCCGCGGCACGCCCGACGTCCTCGGGCGTCAGCGCCTCCACGGTGCTGCCGACCCCTCCGGTGAGGAGCACGACGGCGCCCGCGCGGGCGAGGTCCGCCGCCAGGCCGGGGGCCGACGTCGCGGCCACGACACCCCATTCGTGCTGGCCGACGGCCGCCAGGTGCCGCACGTGTACCTGGGCCAGGGCGCCGGCCCGCGCGGCCCGCGCCGCGATGGCCAGTGCCTCGTCGAGGCGGTCGGTGTGGACGTGCGCCTGCCAGACGGCGGTCCCGGTGCCGGCGTCCCCGCCGACCACGACCACCGAGTCGCCCACCTCACCGAGCGCGGCGCGCAGCTCGGCCGCGACCGTCTCCGACGCCGCCTCGGCGGGCCCGGTGAGGACGAACATGAGCTCGAGGGCGCCCGCGTCGGCGGCGCCGTCGTGCGGCTCGATGCCGCGCGCCTCGGTCACGGGCGGCGGTGCGCCGGCGTCGAGCAGCTGGTCCAGGTTCACGGTCTCCATGGTGCCGTCCGCCACTGACACTCGGCCCGCTGCCGAGTCGGACGCCGCGCCGGCCGAGGCCTCGGACACGGCGACGACCAGCGCGTCGAGCACGAGGACCAGCCCCAGCGCCCCGGCGTCGAGCACACCCGCAGCGCGCAGGGCGTCGAGCTCGTCCCGGCTCGCCCGCGCGGCCGTTCGGGCCGCGGCCGCCGCGGCGGTCACGGTCTCCAGGGGCCCCGCACCCGCCCCGGCACCGCCGGCACCAGCATCGCCCGCCCCGTCGCCCCGGGCCGCGTCCCGCCCGGCCGAGCCCTCGACCGCGCGCGCGGCGGCCGCAGCGGCGTCGGCCGCGGTGAGGATGGTGCCCTCGGCCGGCTGCGCCACCGCCGACCTGGCCGACGTCGCCGCCCGCGTGAGCAGGTCCGCCGCGCCGCCGCCGCGCCGGGCGGCCACCGCCAGCCCGCGCAGCCACTCGCTGAGGATCACGCCGGAGTTGCCGCGGGCACCCAGCAGGGCCGCGCGGGCGAGCGTCGCGAGCAGCTCCGGCCCCGTCGCGTCCGCGGGCGCACCCGCGACCGCCCGGTCGCCCTCGCGCAGCGTCAGGTAGAGGTTGGTGCCGGTGTCGGCGTCCGCCACGGGGAAGACGTTGACGCGGTCGATCGCCGCGCGCTCCCGCCGCAGGGCCGCCGTCGCGCCACGGGTCCAGGCGCGCACCAGGCGCGGGTCCTCGAGGCGGACGCCGGCCGGGAACGGCTCCGGACCAGAATCAGCCGGCCGGCTACCGCTGTCGACGTCGGTCACGCTCTGCCCTCCTGGACGTGGCACTACAACGACCCGGGCGCCCGCCCGGACGGATCCCACCGTACCCAGCGGCCGACCCGCTCGCGTGCGGCCGTCCACAGGCCCGGCGCGCGGCCGACGTCCGGAAGGCCGGGTGTGACGCACCACCCGGCGACTACGGTTTGAGGGCGCGGCCTGCGATCAGGTAGTCTGACGAAGTTGCCTGGCCCGCTAAGAAGCGTTGATTGCTCTGAAACGTCCAGGCGCCCCCTTTTTGACCATCCATCACGTCGTGCTGTCGTTTCTGCACAGGCGTGCACGACATTCAGGAGACACCGTGGCTGCCAACTGCGACGTCTGCGGCAAGGGCCCGGGCTTCGGGCACAGCGTTTCGCACTCTCACATCCGCACCAAGCGTCGCTGGAACCCGAACATCCAGCGCGTCCGTGCGATCGTGGGCGGGACTCCCAAGCGCGTCAACGTGTGCACCTCCTGCCTCAAGGCCGGCAAGGTCACGCGCAAGGTCTCGGCCTGACGCTGCCGCAGCCGGGTCGCTGACGCGACCCGTACATGATTGACGAAGACGCCTGTCGGGTTTGCACCTGGCGGGCGTCTTCGGTGTTCCCGTAACCTTCAACCATGCCCCAAGAAGTGGTTGCGCTAGGCACCGCAGGGTGAAAAGGTGAGGTCATGATGGCACCGGAAGACGTGACCATCCGCCCAGCAACGACGACTGACGCCGAGGCCATCGCTCGCGTCGACATCGCCTCCTGGCGTGGTGCTTACTCGGAGATTCTGCCCGATTCCTACCTGTCCTCGCTCGACGTCCACGAACGGGCCGGGCTGTGGCGAAACGCCGTGACCGCGCGCGCGACCACAGTGCTGGTCGCCGAGGACGAGGTCGGCCCCGTCGGGTTCACCAGCGTCGGCCCGGCGCGCGACGAGGACGCCGAACCGGGTGACCGCGAGATCTACGCCATCTACCTGCACCCCCGCGCGTGGGGCACGGGTGTGGCCCGCGACCTGATGCGGACCGTGCTCGACGGCCTCACTCCCGGCACGGTCGTGAGCCTCTGGATCCTCGAGGGCAACGAGCGCGCTCAGCACTTCTACCGGCGGCACGGGTTTCAGCACGACGGCACCGAGCGCATCGACGAGATCGGCGGCCGGCCGCTCAAGCAGCTCCGCTTCCGCAAGCGCTGACCCACCCCCGCGGGTCAGGGGTGGAAGTGGTCCCAGCCCGAGGCGGTGTCAGGGGTCTTGCCGCCGATCGTGACCGGTGGCTCCTGCTCCCCGCGGCCAGCACCCGGCCCAGCGTCCGGACCCGCACCGGGCAGCTCCTGGACCTGTCCGACGGCGGTCCAGCCCGCCGGCAGCACCGTCCCGGCCGGGAACGTCGCGAGCAGCCCGTGGTCCTCTCCCCCGGCCCAGATCCACGCGCCGGTCAGCCCGTCGATGTCCGCGTTCCCCGGACCCCAGCCCGGGTCGCCCAGGCCCGTGGCCGCGGCGACGGCGCGCGCCGCCGACCGCAGCGCCTCGCGGTCCGCGGCGAACGCCCCGGGGTCGAGGTCGATGCGCACGCCGCTCGCGACGGCGACCCGTCCGGCGTCGCGCAGCAGGCCGTCGGAGACGTCGAGCATCGAGGTGGCGCCCGCCTCGGACGCCGCGATGCCCGCGGCGAGCGGCGGGTCGGGCCGCAGGTAGGCGGCCACGAGCCGCTCCCACGCGTCCTCGAGCAGCACGCCGTCGGAGACCTCGAGCGGCGCGGAGGACAGCGGCGCGCGGACCAGGCCGGCCTCCAGGAGCGCCAGCCCGGCGGCCGACCAGCCGCGCACCCCGGCGTGCGCGACGACGTCGCCCGGCCGCGCGCCCGACCGCAGCACCGGCGCGCGTCCCTCCAGGTCGCCGTGCACGGTGATGCTCACGACCAGGCACGGCCCGCCCGACAGGTCACCGCCGACGGCCCCCGCACCGACCGGCGCGCAGCCGTCGGCCAGGCCCCTGGCCAGGCCGGTCACCCAGTCCAGCTCGGTGTCGCCCGGCACCACGAGGGACGTGACCAGCGCCGTCGGCCGCGCGCCCATCGCCGCGATGTCGGCGAGGTTCTGCGCGGCGGCGCGCCGGCCGACGTCGTACCCCGTGGACCAGCGGGCGCGGAAGTGGCGGTCCTCGACCAGCACGTCGGTCGATACGACGAACCTGCCGTCGGGCGCCGCGAGCACCGCGGCGTCGTCGCCGGGCCCGAGCAGCGTGGCGCTCCCCTTCGGCAGGAGGGGAACTATGCGCTCGAGGATCTGCTCCTCGGAGAGGTCACGGACGCGGGTCACTGGTAGACCATAAATGCCCGCGCGACCAGGCGCGGCATACGGGCCGGGGCGCGCGCGCCGCGCGGCTGCCCACACCGGCCCCGCGGACGGCGCACGGCGCCGGGGACGACCACCATCCGGGGCGGGTAACGTATCTCCGTGCTTCCCGCCCGTTTCGTCTCCGCATCGGCCGCCGCCTTCCTCCTGATCGCGGCGCTGGGCGGGTGCGCGCGGACGATCGGCGTCGAGGTGGCGCCGGACGCCGCCGACCCGAAGTGCGCCGAGGTCATGCTGGCCGTGCCGGACGAGCTCGGCCCGGACCTGCCGAAGGTGCCGACCGACGCCCAGGCCACGGCGGCGTGGGGCGAGCCGGGCGGCGCGGTCACCATGCGCTGCGGCGTCGAGCAGATCGGCCCGGCGGCGGACTGCCAGCACGTGGACTCGGGCGACGGCACCACCGTCGACTGGATAGTCACCACCGACGACGAGGGCACCTGGTCGTTCGTCACCTACGGCCGCGAGCCGGCGGTCGAGGTGATCGTGCCGCCGAGCGTCACCGAGGACCACTCGACGTCGTTCATCGCGGACCTCGCCGGCGCCGTGACGCAAGTACCTGCCACGAAGGAGTGTCAGTGAGCCCGGCAGCATCACCGGCGGTCGTCACCGCCCCGCCCGCCCAGTCCCCGCCCGTCCAGTCCCGGCGCGAACGCCTGCGTGACGAGCTGCGGCGCGAGGTGCTCGACGCCGCCCGCCACCAGCTCGCCGGCCAGCACGGCCTGAGCAAGCTCACGATGGCCGCCGTCGCGAAAGAGGTCGGCGTCACGCCGCCCGCGCTGTACCGGCACTTCGAGAACCGGCAGGACGTCATCGCGCAGCTCTGCGTGCTGATCGTCGAGGAGGTGCTGGCCCAGCTCAGCGCCGCCGTCGCCCGGCAGCGGCCGGGCGACATCGCCGCCGCGCTGCTCGCCTCGACACGGGCGTCGCTCGAGTGGGCCGTGAGCAACCCGGCGGAGTTCGACCTCGTGATCGGCTCCGGCATCCGCGCCGAGATCCCGGAGAGCGACACCCTCCAGCGCCGCATGGCCGAGATGGTCGGGGGGCACTACGTGCCGCTCTTCCGCGCGCTGGCGGCGTCAGGCATCCCCTTCGCGGCCGACGACGAGATCGATCCCGAGCTGGCCGAGCAGATCTGCCGGTACCGCGACGCCGTCGGCGGGCCGGACCTGCCGCTCGGCATCGCCCACCTCATGGTCACGAGCTGGCGGCAGGTCTACGGCCTGCAGTGCATGGCCGTGTACGGGCACCAGGAGTTCGCGTTCGGCGACCACGTGGCGCTCCACGAGGACATGGTCTCCGCGCTGCTGGTCCAGATGGGCCTGGACCCGCACCCGACCGTGCGTTAGCGCACCATCGAGTCCTTGCCGGCCTCCATGGTGTGCAACGCGTCCGCGTTGGTGATCAGCTGGATGCTCCCGCTGTAGGAGATCGACGAGTCCTTCATCGCCACGCCCAGCAGCTCGGCCAGCGCGGCGAGGTGCCGGGCGTCGTGCGCGCAGAGGCGGTGCACGTGGTGCGTGGCCGTGACCATCTGCAGGGCGAACACCGGGTACTTCCACACCGGCTTCCAGAAGTCCGTGCGCTGCCACGCCCGCGCCGCCGGCCAGGCCGCGCCGGCACACGCCATCGCGAAGGCGGCCTCCCACGGGATGCCGTCGGCCCCCGCCATGCGGAGCAGCAGGACGACCACCGCGACGATGGCGAACGGGTACGCCACCTGGTTCGCCCACGCGCCGATGGGCTGGGGCTTCGCCACGCCGACCACCTCGACCCGCATGACGTTGCTCAGGGCGAACGTGGTGAGCCCGATGGAGAGGACCCCGTTCGCGACCCGTACCTCGCGCACGGCGTACTTGTACCGCGGCCCGCCCAGCATCCCTGCCTCCTCGTCGCGCCCTTCGAGGTGTCGTACGCCCAGGTCACCAGAGTGATCCGCGCGTCCGACACGTCAGTGAGAGGCAGAGTACAGGCGATCAGCGCAGCCCGGTGGGCCGCTCCAGGGCGAGCTGGACGAGCTCGTCGATCAGCTCCGGGTAGCTCACGCCCGAGGCCTGCCACATGCGGGGATACATCGAGAACGGCGTGAAGCCCGGCATGGTGTTGATCTCGTTGACGATCACCTGGCCGTCGGGCGTGACGAACACGTCCACGCGCGCCAGGCCCTCGGCGTCGACCGCCTCGAACGCGCGCACGGCGATCTCCTGGATCTCCTTGGTGACGTGGTCGGGCAGGTCCGCGGGGCAGGTGAGCTCCACGGCGGACTCGTCGAAGTACTTGGCCTCGTAGTCGTAGAACTTCTTGGTCTCGTCGGTCACGACGATCTCGCCCGGCAGCGACGCCCGCGCCCGCGCCCCGCCGCGGCCGCCCAGCACCGCGCACTCGATCTCCCGGCCGACGATGCCCGCCTCGACGATCACCTTGGGATCGTGCCGGCGCGCCTCCTCGACGGCGGCGGGCAGGTCGTCCAGGGAGTCCACGCGGGACACCCCGAGCGACGACCCGGCCCGGGCCGGCTTGACGAACAGCGGCAGCCCCAGCGGCTCGACGGTCTGCAGGACGACGTCACGGTGCTGGTCCCAGTCCCGCGGCTTGATCACGGCGTACGGGCCGATGGGCAGGCCCTGCCCCGCGAACACCATCTTCATGAAGTGCTTGTCCATGCCGACGGCGGACGCCAGCACGCCCGAGCCGACGTACCGCGCGTCGGCGAGCTCGAGCAGGCCCTGCAGGGTCCCGTCCTCGCCGTACGGCCCGTGCAGCAGCGGGAAGACGACGTCGACGTCGGCCAGCGCGGACGGCACCTGGCCCGGCTCCATGACGCGCAGCGCGGAGTCGCCCACGGTCAGCGGGAGCACGACCTCGGCGGCGGAGGCGGGCACCTCGACGGCCTTGCCGTCGGTGATGGCCCAGCGCTCCGGCTCGTCGGCGGCGATGACCCACTGCCCCTTCGGGGTGATGCCCACGGGCACCACCTCGTACTTCGAGCGGTCGATGGCGCCCATCACGCCGCCGGCGGTCGCGACGGAGATCCCGTGCTCGCCGGAGCGCCCGCCGAACAGGATGACGACGCGGGTCCGCGGGGCGGCGTTCCCGGCGGAGGCTGGTTCGGTGTGGTGCGACATCGCGCCGAGACTACCCCGCCTACCGCGCCACCCGGAGGTCCTTGCGCAGGATCTTGCCGGACGCCGACTTCGGCACCGCCTCGATGAACTCCACGGCGCGCACCTTCTTGTACGGCGCGACCTGCTCGGCGACGAACGCGATGACCTCGCTCTCGGTCAGCGTCGCCCCGGGTGCGGTCACGACGAACGCCTTCGGGATCTCACCCGCTTCCTCGTCGGGCATGCCGATCACCGCGGCGTCGGAGATCTTGGGGTGGGACAGCAGCAGCGCCTCCAGCTCGGCGGGCGGCACCTGGTAGCCCTTGTACTTGATGAGCTCCTTGAGCCGGTCCACCACCTGGAACACGCCGTCGGCGTCGACGGTGACGATGTCGCCGGTGTGCATGAACCCGTCGGGCTCCAGGGTGTCCGCCGTCGCCTGCGGGTTGCCGAGGTAGCCGACCATCACGTTCGGCCCGCGGCACAGCAGCTCGCCCGGGCCGGAGACGCCCTCGGCCGGCTGCTCGATCTGATCGCCCGTGGCCGGGTCGACGATCTTCGCCTCCATGTTGGCCACGAGCAGCCCCACCGACCCGGACGAGATGTCGCGGCGCACGAACGGGATGACGTGCGAGACCGGCGACATCTCGGTCATGCCGTAGCCCTGGAGCACCCGTACATCGGAGCCGAGCCGGGCCACCACCGCCGCCGCGAGCTTCTCGTCGAACGGCGCCGCGCCGGACAGCACGGCCCGCACGCTGGAGAGGTCGTACGAGTCCACCAGCGGGTGCTTGGCCAGGGCGAGCGCGATCGGGGGCGCCACGAACAGGAAGGTCGCCCGGTGGTCCTGGAGCACCCCGAGGTACTGCGCCAGGTCGAACCGGGGCAGCGTGACGAGCCTCGCCCGGGTGCGCAGCGCGACGTTGAGCAGCACGGTCATGCCGTAGATGTGGAAGAACGGCAGGACGCACGGCACGACGTCGTCGCGCTCCACGCCGATCGCGAAGCACTGCGCCACGTTCGCCACGAGGTTGGTGTGGGTCAGCATGACGCCCTTGGGGCGGCCCGTCGTGCCCGAGGAGTACGGCAGCACCGCGAGGTGCGTCGCGGGGTCGAACGTGACGTCCGGGGCCGGGTGCGGCTCGGCCAGCAGGTCGGCCAGCGAGGCGTACCCGGGAGCCACCGCGGAGTCGCCGTCGAGCACCACGAGCTGCTCCGGCGCGAGGCCCGCGCCCTTCGCCCCCGCCTCGGCCGCCGGGAGCAGCGCCGAGACGGTGATCACGAGCCGGGCGCCCGAGTCGAGGAGCTGCTTGGCGATCTCCGGACCCGGCGACAGGGCGTTGATGGTGGTGACGGTCACCCCGGCCCGCAGCAGGCCGTGGAACACCGTGACGTAGGCGGGGAGGTTCGGCGCGTGCAGGGCGACGACGTCGTCCACGCCGAACCCCCGCGCCGCGACCGCGCCCGCCACCGCGTCGATCTGGGCGAGCAGGGAGCGGAACGACGTCTCTGCCCCGCTGACGCCGTCGACCACCGCTACGCGGTCCAGGTCGTCGGGGGTGATATCGCCGAACAGGTACTCATGGACGCTGACGGACGGGATCACCACGTCGGGCAGCGTGCTCCGGATCACCATCGTCGGTCTCCTTCGGTCTGGCGCCGGACCGCCGTTGGGCCGGTGCAGGAGCATTGTGGCGTCAGGACCGGAACGCCGCGAGCAGTACTGGTACCAGCCTGCCCCACGACGGCGCCGTCGCATAGCGAGTGAGCTGCCGGCCCGTGTCCGTCACGCTCCGTGAGCTGCCGAACCACGGCGGCTTCGGGAAGAGCGAGAGCTCGCCGTGCAGCACGCTGCGCGGGAACGCGCGGAAGGGCCCCGTCACGACCGTCCGCTCGGGCCGGTCCAGCAGGTGCCCGTTGTGCACGACGTCGACGCCGGAGCCGACGTCCGCCAGGGTGTGCCCGGGGAACGCGCCCCACGTGGCACCGGGCAGCAGGAAGCTCATGCCGGTCCAGGCGTTGATCGCGATGTTGCCGTAGCGCAGATCGGCGATCGCGTCGTCGAACGCGTCGCCCATCGCCCTGCGCTCCTGCGGCCGCACCAGCACGTTGGCGCCGAGCGTCCCGGACAGCGAGTCGTTGGCGAAGCTGACGGCGGCGCTCAGGAACTCCGCGCCCTGCCCGGGGAGCTGCGTCCACGCCAGCACCGGCGCGAAGTACTCGTCGGTGCACGCGGGGTCGCCCGCCGCGACCTCCGTCAGGAGGCCGGCGCCGGCGTGCTCGGCGTCCGGATGCGCCTCGGCGGCCCGCGCGACCTTGGCGTCCGCGCCCGGGTACCAGGTGTCGCGGGCCGGCGTCGTCGCCAGGGCGCGCCGCAGCTCCGCGAGGAACGCGTCCTTCTGCGCCCAGTCCGCCGAGAGCACGACCACCTGGCCCGCCACGCAGTTGTGCCCCGCGTTGTGCAGGCGCATCGTGGCGACGTGCTCGGCCTGGAACCGCAGGTCGGCGGCGCTCCACCGGCCGGGGACCACGATGACGGGCGCGACGCCGCCCAGCTCGCTCGTGATCGGCACCCCGAGCCTGGGGTCGTTCTCCGCCCGACGCCGCTCGGCCTCCTCGCCGGTGCCCCACACGATGGCGTCGTGCGTGACGGCGGAGCCGGTGATGTGCACCTTGTCGATGCCGCTGTGCCGCGTGAGGTACCCGCCAACGGCGGCGTCGCCGTTGACGATCCGGACCACGCCGGCCTCGATCAGGGGCGCGAGCGCCCTGCGGTAGACCCCGAGCAGGCCGCCGAACGTGGGGTTGAGCTTCACGAGCGAGGCGCGGTTGTGCGCGACGAGCTCGTAGAACGCGTCCAGAGGCGCGATGGACGAGATGTTGCCGGCGCCCAGCACCAGCCCGACCCCGCCGTACTCGCCGACGGCGCCCGCCCGGAGGCCCGCCTCGTCGCGCACCTGCCGCTCCGGGACGCCCGGCGCCATCCACACCTCGGCCTGGAAGCCGTTGAACAGCACCCACTCCTGGGCGCTGCGCGGCAGCACGCGGACGGCCACGCGCTCGCCCGGCGCCGTGCCGACGTCGAGCCCGTCGAGCGGCGAGCCGCCCGCCGCGAGCGCCTCGTAGGACCGCGCGTAGGTGGCTGCGCTCTCCAGCGCGCCGTACGGGCCGGTCATCCACTCCTCGCCCAGGTAGGGGGCGGACGGCGCGATGTGCTTGGCCTCGGCGGCGGTCGTCGCCCACTCCTCGGCGACGTCGGCGATCGCCGCGTGCACCCTCCGGAAGAGCGCTCCCCGGTCCGCGACGGGCAGCTGCGCCCACCGTTCCGCGCCGACCTTGAGCTCCTCGACGGCCCGGTCGAGGTCGCTCTCCATGGTGGCTTGTGTGTCTGTCACGCTCATCCGCTGTCTCCTTCGACCGCATGGCATCCGACCGCGCGGGCCGGCTCTCATTGACCCGTTGACCAATAGCCTATGGGGCGCCGCCGGTCGGGGGCGAGACCCGGCGACTTGGCATTTCGACCTTCGGTGCACAGCGGGCCTGCCGCCGTTAGGCTGCCCGGCATGTCGGACATCGCCGTAAGTGGGCGTCATGACCTCCGCGATGCGCTCGACCTGCTGAGCGATCAGGTCGCCGACGGCATCCTGCACGCGGAGCCGGTCTACCGGGACACCCGGCTCCCGGCCGCCGCCGTCCAACCCCTGGTCCGGGCCAACCTGGCGGAGATCCTCGCCGCGCTCGCCGGCGAGACGTCGTCGCTGGACCCCGCGCGGGAGACGGGCCGGGTCACCGCCGCCGAGGGCATGCCGCTGGACCTGCTGCAGCACGCCTACCGCCTGGCCGGCCTCCGCATCTGGGAGGAGCTCGCCCGGCGGCTGCGCGCCCGGACCGACACGGGCGCCCTGCTCCGCGCCTCCTCGCGAGCGTGGTCCGCCATCGACCGCTCCTCGAACGCCGCGGTCCAGGCGCACCTGGAGGCGTCGGCCGGACTGGGCGAGGACATGGCCCGCACCGAGCTCCTGCGCGGTGTCCTGACCGGGGCCGTGCAGGACCTCGAGACCGCGCGGCGCGCGCTCGGCCTGCCTGCCGACGTGATGCTGGTCGTCGCGGTCACGGCGCCCGGCCTGCCCGCCGTCCCGACGCCGGACGGCGCGCCCGCTGTCCCGACGCCGGACGGCGCGCCCGGCCGGCAGGATGTCGGCGTCGGCGTGGTCGGCGTCGGCGTCGGGCCGCCCCGGGTGAGCGTCCGCTGGCTGACCCACGAGGGCGACCGGCTGACGCTCGTCGCCGCGCCCACCTCGGACGACGCCCACGGCGTCCTCACCCACCTCGCCGCGCACGCCAGGACCGGCGCGAGCCGTCCGTTCGCGAGCCTCGGCGACGCGCCCGCCGCGCTGGCCCAGGCCCGCACCGCCGTGCGCTCGCTGCCCCCAGGTCAGGTGGGGCTCTCTCGGTACGGCGACAGCCCGCTGGACGCCCTGCTGGTGGCCGACGGCGAACGCGCCGCCGAGCTCGCCGCCGCCGTCCTCGGCGGGCTCCGGGACCGTGCCGCCCGGGACGAGGAGCTGCTGCTCGGCACCCTGGAGGCATGGTTCGAGCACGGCGGTTCGGGTACCCGGGCGGCGGCGGCGCTGCACTGCCACCGGAACACCGTGCTGAACCGGCTGGCCCGCGTCGCCGAGCTGACCGGGCGGGACATCAACGACCCCCGCGCCGCGGCCGAGCTGTACGCGGCGGTGCGCGCCCGCCGCCTCCACCGCCCGACCCGCCGGCCCGCCGCCCCGCGCCCGGGCTCCTGACCTTGGTTCAGCAGGCTCGGGCGGAGCCGTAACCCCGGTCCTGGTGGCCGCCTGGCGCCTGGTGAACCGGAATCAGCTCAGCGGTTCAGCACAACGGCACGGTCGGCGGGGATAGCCTCGTCGGGTGACTTCCCTCCTGTCCGACGACCTGCTCGCCAGCTTGCGCGAGCGCGCGGCCGACTACGACCGCGACAACGCCTTCTTCGCCGAGGACCTGGCCGACCTGCAGGCCGCAGGCTATCTCGGTGCCATGGTCCCGGTCGCGCTCGGCGGAGCCGGGCTCACGCTGCGCGAGACCGCCCGCGCGCAGGCCCGGCTGTCCGCCCACGCGCCGGCGACCGCACTGGCCGTGAACATGCACCACGTGTGGGTGGGCGTGGGCCGCTACCTGCACGAACGCGGCGACTCGTCGCTCGACTGGCTGCTCCAGGAGGCTGCGTCGGGCGAGGTGTTCGGCTTCGGCTACTCGGAACCGGGCAACGACCTGGTGCTGCTCGGCTCCCGCACGGAGGCGCGGCCCGACGGCGCCGGCGGGTACACGTTCCACGGCCGCAAGATCTTCACGTCCAACTCCCCCGCCTGGACCCGGCTCGGGGTGCTGGGCATCGAGTCGCCGGGCGGCGGCCGCAACGGGCGCGGGGGCAACGGGCGACCCGGCAACGGGCGGGGCGGCGAGCCCCGGCTGGTGCACGCCTTCGTCACCCGCGACGGCGGCGGGTTCGAGATCCTCGACGACTGGGACACGATCGGCATGCGCGCCTCCCAGTCCCGCACCACGATGCTCGACGGCGCCCACGCGCCCGCCGACCGGGTGCTGCGCCTGCTGCCGCCCGGGCCGTCGCTCGACCCGTACGTCCTGGGCATCTTCACGTCGTTCGAGGTGCTGCTCGCCTCCGTGTACGCGGGCATCGCGGACCGGGCGCTCGAGCTCGCGGTCGACGCCGTGGGGCGCCGCACGTCGATGAAGACCGGCAAGTCCTACGCGCAGGACCCCGACGTCCGACGCCGGATCGCCGACATGGCCCTGGCGCAGGACAGCGTCTGGCTCCAGATCGACGGGATCACCCGCGATCTCGATGCCTCGGCGTCCGACCCCGCGCTGGACCGCGGCGCGGGCTGGTTCCGGGCGACGGCGGGGCTCAAGGTGCGCGTGACCGAGGCCGCGCGCGACGTCGTCGACCTCGCGATCCGGGTGTCCGGCGGCTCGACCTACTTCAATACGTCCGAGCTGGGCCGCCTGTACCGCGACGTGCTCGCGGGGATCTTCCACCCCTCCAGCGACGACGCCGCCCACGCCACGGTGGCCCAGTCCCTCCTGGGCCCGCTGGAGTAGGCGCGGGCCTGCGCCGCCGCCGGCTCCGCCGTCGGCCCAGATGATCGGCAAAAGGTCAGGTGATCGGATGTCCGTGCTGCCGTTCACCTGACC
>NZ_JBHUUX010000083.1:0-21546 GCF_042670845.1 Promicromonospora sp. NPDC057138
CGAGTCTCCCTGGCGATAACCAGGGAGACTCGGACAGGCGCTCTACTTCGCGAATCCCTACTTCGCGGTCACGCTGTCGGAGGTGTAGGTCGCCGGCGTGTAGCCCTCCGCCGAGACCGTCACCTCCACCGTGAGCTTCGCGCCGCGGTCGTTGCCCGTCACCAGGTAGCGAGGGCCGATCGCCCAGGGCAGCGGCTCGCCGTCCCGCTGCCACCGGTAGGTGACGGCGACGTCGCCCGGGAGGTAGGTCCCGGCGTCGGCGGTCAGAATCTTGCCCGGCCGGGCCTTGCCCTCGATGGCCGGCCCCGAGACGTCGGCCACGACGGGGTCGTGCAGCTCCACGTCGGCCGCCTTGACGAACACGTGCCGGTGCGCCAGCCACAGCTGGTGGTACACGTCGTCGCCGCGCACGACCGTGCGGTCGCCCGGTCCCGAGCCGTCGAACGTGGCGGCCCGGTAGTAGTCGGAGGCCACGTTGTCGTCGGCCACCGCATAGGTCTGGTCCACCCCGACCTTGTACTCGATCGGCGTGACCGCCTGCACCGGGACGCCCGGGTACTCCTCGTAGGCCGCCGCCTCCGGGTAGGCCCTGCCGAAGACCGGCGCCGGGGCGTCGCCCGCGACCGTGACGGTCTTCGCCGTCGCCGGCACCACCACCGGCCGGTCGGCCGGGTTGTGCAGCCACGCGAGCGACCCGGCCCACCACACGCCCAGCCAGTCGCCCTGGACCTGGTCCACGACCAGCTTGTGCCCGGACTGCACGCGCGCGCTCACGTCGCTCGCGTAGGTCGTGCCGGCCGAGCCGTCGGGCTTCCAGCCCGGGTCCTTCGCCAGCGGCGCGTCCTCGGACGGCGACTGGTACAGGTACCGGAAGTTCGTCCCGGCGCCCGCGACGCACGCGCCCGATCCCGGCGACGCCTGCTCGCAGCCCGTGACGGGGTTGACGTTGTCGGCGTACCCGGTGCGCACCTCGACGACGTCGCCCGGCGCGACGTTCGTCGTCGTCTCCAGGTCGCCGCCGATGGGGGCGCCCAGCAGCTCGAAGTAGTGGTCCCAGTCCCAGTACGGGCCCGGGTCCCAGTGCACGTTCTTGGTGTACCCGGGCAGGATGCCCGGCACCTGGTCGTGCCCGATGATGTGCGCCCGGTCGAGCGGGATGTCGTGCTCCGCCGCGAGGTACCGCACGAGCTCCGCCGACGACTGGTACATCGCCTCGGTGAACCAGGCGCCCGAGCCGGCCCAGCCCTCGTGCTCCACGCCGATCGAGTGCATGTTCATGAACCAGTTGCCCGCGTGCCAGCCGACATCGGCCGGGTCGAGGTGGTTCGCCACGTGCCCGTCCTCGGACCGCAGCGTGTAGTTCCACGCCAGGTAGGTCGGGTCCTGCACCAGGTTGACCGAGGGCTGGTAGGCGGTCTCGGTGTCGTGGATCAGGATGTAGTCGAGCGACGGCCCGCCCTCGCCGGTGCGGTCGGCCTGATCGTGGTTGCCGTAGTCATCGGTGTTGTCCGGGAGGTCCGCGGAGGCCTTCTCGTAGGGGGCAGGCAGCCATTCACAGCCAAGGTCCTCGGGGCAGTCCGCCTCGGGGTCGCTGGTGCCCGCGGTCCGCGGCACGACGACGTCGCGGTTGCCCGTGAGGATGACCGCGCCGTCGGCCGGGGTGGTCGTCCCCGCGCCGTCGCGCAGCGTGGTGAACACGCGCGTCGCGAAGCCCTCGGTGTCGCTCATCCGCGACACGGCGTCCTCCCACGCGGTCAGGCTGTCGGACGTCGCCGCGGCCGGCTCCGCGTCGACCGCGCCGTCGCGCACGGCCTGGGCCTGGTACGACGCGAGCAGGGCCGCTCCGCCGCACACGTTGGCCTGCGCATCGGACCTCAGGGTGGCCTGGTCGAGGCCGGTGAGCGTCGCCGCGCGGGCGAGCTCCGGGGTGGCCTCGCGTGCCGGGCCGTCCTTGTCGTTGATCGCCGACAGGGGCAGGCCGGCGCCGTGCGCGTGGCCGAGCCCGGTACCGCCCGCGAGGTTGAACACCCCGTAGCCGCCGTCGGCGCTGGCCTGGCCGGCGTGCTGGTCCCAGCGGGACTCCATGTAGGACACGGCCTTGAGCAGGTGTGCCGGTACGCCGGTGACCTCGGCAGCGGCCGTGAACGACTCGTCGAGCGAGCCGGCGGCGAGCACGGGGGCGCAGGCGACCGTGCCGCCGTCGGGCGCCATCGCAGTGGGTGCGGCGGCTGCCGCCGAGAGAGGGATGAGTGGAAAGAGCAACCCGGCCGCTGCGGCCAGGGCGGTGATGCGTCGTCGGGACGTCACGCAGAAGTTCCTCTCGTCAAAATGCACATTTCGGACACGAATCAATCAGATCCGATCCGCCTACGCAAGAGAAGTGCTACGGGTGAAAATCCGAAATCTGGCCGAACGTCATCCGCACGAACGCCATCCGAACGAACTCAAAGTCGGACGAGCACCTGGGTTCGGCCCAGGACCTTGCCGCCGTCGACCGTGACGGCGAGGTCCACGCGGACCGTGCCGGCCTCGGCGTCGATCACGCCGACCGTGCCGGTGACGTCGATCGACGCGGTGCCCGGGTTCGGCACCTCGACGGGCTTGGTGAACCGCGTCTGGTAGTCGACGACGGCGCCCGGGTCGCCCGCCCAGTCCGCGACCAGTCCGACGACGGTGCCCATGGTGAGCATCCCGTGTGCGATGACGCCGGGCAGGCCCGCGCCCTCGGCGACCTTGTCGTTCCAGTGGATCGGGTTGAAGTCGCCGCTGGCGCCCGCGTAGCGGACGAGGTTCGCGCGGTCGAAGGTGACCGTGCGCGTGCCGATCACGTCGCCGACGGCGAGGGTCGCGATGTCGGGGCGGCTCATGCGTCCGCACCTCGGATCGCGAGCGAGGACGTGACGGTGGCGACGGGCTCGCCCGGGACGTCGGCGTCCGCGACCGGCTCCTCGATGCCCGTGGGCAGCGCGAAGATCTCGCAGCGGGTGGTCACCATGCTGATGGCCCCGCGGGAGACGATCCGGTCCACGTGCAGCACCGTCGTCAGCTCGTCGCCGGCGACGATCGGGCGGTGGTGCGTGAAGCGCTCGTCCGCGTGGACCACACGCGAGAAGTCGATGTCGGCCGCGGGGTCGCTGATGTACTGCGACTCGGCCCGCTGCGCCACGACGACGGCGAACGTGGGCGGGGCGACCAGGTCCGGATAGCCAGCACCCCGCGCTGCCACGAGATCGTGGTGCGCGGGGTGCGTGGCACCGACGGCACTGGCGAACTCGCGGATCTTCTCGCGGCCTACGGAGTAGGGGGCGTTGGCCGGGTAGACCCGGCCCTCGAAATCAGCGTTCGCCACGTCGGTGTGAGCTAGCTACGAGGCTCAGCGAGTCTCGCGGTGCGACGTGTGCTTGCCGCAGCGCGGGCAGAACTTCGCCAGCTCCAGGCGGTCAGGGTCGTTACGACGGTTCTTCTTCGTGATGTAGTTCCGCTCCTTGCAGTCCACGCACGCCAGCGTGATCTTCGGGCGGACATCCGCGCTCTTGCTTGCCATGGCTCTCACCTCCGCGCCTCGAGAGGGAGGCGCCATGTGTCTTCTCGTCGTCCGGCAAGGGACGCCGAACGGATGTACTTGCTTCGGTAGCGAGGGCGGGGCTCGAACCCGCGACCTCACGATTATGAGTCGTGCGCTCTGACCAGCTGAGCTACCCCGCCGCGCGTGACTGAACGCGAGGCCGTCCGCCGTTGCTCCCCTCCGGCGAACCGGCGAGGCGGGTGGACGACCCCGCGTCAAATCACAGAGCCCCGAAAGGGAATCGAACCCTTGACCTTCTCCTTACCATGGAGACGCTCTGCCGACTGAGCTATCGGGGCGGCGAGGAAGACTCTACATGGCCTCCGGCCTGGCGTGAAATCGAATCGGGTGTGAGTTGTGCCGCGTCTCCGGCGAGTTCCGGAGCGGACGGCCCGCGTAACCCGAGGAACGAGAACGGGTCAACCCAGGAAGTCCTGGATCTCCTCGATCGCGCGACGAAGGACCGCACTCTGCGGCCCTTCCTCATGCGCCAGCGCAGCAGTCCACTCGACAAACGAGGCAAGGAGCTTCGTCACTGCTTCTGGGCCACCTGGGTTCTCGAACGACGCCTGCACCCCGACGTCGTCGAGCACGAGTGACATCAGAACCTGGGACTCCTTGTGGTCCCCCACGAAGGCCCACAGATCGCGAGGGCCCGGGTACAGCAGCTCCTCAGGTTCCCCCGGACGAAGCTCGACCTGGAGCCACACGTCGACCGATTCGCTCTGGCCGAGCACGAGCCAACGCAGAAAATGCTGCCCGTCGGTACGGAGGAGTATCTCCGTCGGGCGGCCGTTCCAGAGGTCGAGCACCAGGCCTCCGTCCATGCGACCACTCCAGGCATCGTGGACGCGACCATCGTTGATGACACTCACGCCGCACCTTCCCCGTACAGATCGAAGGCCTTCTCGAGCTCGGTCCTCTCGTCATCGTTCCACGGGCCCTCAACACGGGGAACGCGCACCGAGACGTGATCCGGGTTGCTCGGGTTCGGGGTGTGAAGCACATCGAACTTCAGGTCGCGCAGGTGCCCGACGGTCGTGTAGCGGACACGGTCACGAGGGTCCGGAGTCCACTTCTTGCGAACCAGGATGGCCGCCTCCGCCGCGGTGATCCGGCCACGGATCATCGACGCCTCCGTCTCGTCGTTCTTCGGCCCACGGAAGACCGTCGGGCCGGTCGCCGCGCAGCCATAGTGGGTCAGCTCCTCGTCGTCGAGCAGCTGAACTGGCTCTTGGGCGATCGACCGCTGGTCAATCGCCACGGTTCCCCCGATACGCCCCACCCATGAATCGAGGCTAGACCGGAGTCGCTGACCACGCCCGGCAGGGCTCTGTGCCGGGTTCGACCAGGTTGGGCGAAGGCGTTGGGCCAGTCTCCGCGACCATGACCGACTGCTATCGGCGGGTCGAGGCATGCGGCCGCGCAGGCTGGCGTCGAGCCGCAGGCTGGCGTCGGTGTGGCCGGTGCCGACCCGCACGATGACCATGGCCGCGCGTGCCGAGCCGAGAGAAGCACGTCGCTCAGGGCCCGGATCGACACGCGACCTGCGGTTCGCCCCGGGACGCGGTTCAGCGCCGAGCCGCACCAGCCGGCCGCCGCGGGGAAGGTCCGCTTCCGGAACACCATCACGCATGCTTATCGGCCCGGAACCAGGCCCAGGCGTGTTCTGGAAGCGGACAGCCAGGCCCGCCCTGGCCCCACAGCCCCGACGAGCAGAGAGCCCGGCCGATGGCCGGGCCCTCAGATATAAACGATGACGCGAGACATCTCTCAACGATGTCTCGCGTCATCACGCGGTGGCGGGTGAGGGATTCGAACCCCCGTAGGCTGTGCCAGCTGATTTACAGTCAGCCCCCTTTGGCCGCTCGGGTAACCCGCCGCGAACGGACCCAACCATAGCCCCCACCGGGCCCTCGCGAGAAATCGAAATGGCGCCCCCGCCTGGTGACGAGCCCCACAGGCCACACCAGGCTTCGCGCCGCCGCGCGAGACCTATCGTGACGCCGTGACACAACACCAGGATCGCTGGGGCCTGCCCCTCGGCATCGGCGCCTACCTGCTCTGGGGCGGGATGCCGCTGTTCTTCCCGCTGCTGCAGCCTGCGGGTGCCGTGGAGGTCGTGGCCCACCGCATCGTGTGGAGCCTCCTGTTCTGCCTGATCGCCCTCGCCGCGCTGCGCCAGCTCGGCGAGTTCCGCGACGCTCTGCGCTCGCCCCGCGTCCTGGGCACCCTCGCCGTGGCGGCGGTCCTGATCGTTGTCAACTGGATCGTGTACGTGTACGCCGTCCTCAGCGACCAGGTGCTTGACGCCGCCCTCGGCTACTTCATCAACCCCGTCATCACGGTGCTGCTCGGCGTGCTGATCCTGCGCGAGCGGCTCCGGCCCGTGCAATGGATCGCCATCGCGTTCGGCGTAGCAGCGGTGGTCGTGCTGTCCACCGGGCTCGGCGGCCTGCCCTGGATCTCGCTGTGTCTCGCGCTCTCGTTCGGTCTGTACGGGCTCGTGAAGAATCGCGTGGGCCGCGATGTCCCGGCGCTGCCGGGCCTGACGGTCGAGACGGCGATCGCCACCCCGTTCGCCCTCGCCTACATCGTCTGGCTCGGTGGGTCGGGGACGTTCACCGGGCACGGCGCGGGACACTCGCTGCTGCTCATGTCGACAGGCGTGATCACCGCACTGCCCCTGCTCATGTTCAGCGCCGCGGCGCGCCGTCTGCCCCTCTCCGTGATCGGCATGCTGCAGTACCTCGCGCCCGCCATCCAGTTCCTGGTGGGGCTGCTCGTGTTCGGGGAGCAGATGCCGGCCGCGCGCTGGGCCGGGTTCTTCCTGGTGTGGATGGCGCTCGCGCTGCTCACCGCCGACGGGATCCGCCAGGCGCGGAGGGTGCCCCGGCCCGGGCTGGCCTGACGTCGGTCAAGCTTGCCGAGGAGTCTCGACAAGCCCGACCGACGAGGGACAGCTCGACCGACGACGGATCAGCAGCCCTTGAAGCGGTCATCTCCCGCCCAGCCGGCGTCGACCCACTCCTCCGGGGCGGCGGGGACGAACCCCGAATACCGCCGCGCCAGCTCGTCCAGCAGCCAGCCCGTGAAGCGGGCCGCGCCCTGCTGGCAGGTGTGGATGCCGTCGGCGCTGCGGTCCGAGTTGCCGTCGCGCTCGCGCTGGTAGGTGTCACCCCACACGGCTGTGCTGTCGAGGAAGACCGCCTGCCCGCCCGAGCCGGCGGCGACGTCCCGGGCGACCTCGTCGGTGCGGTCGAGCTCGTCCATGTGCGGCGCGTAGAACTCGTCCGGCCGGATCGGCGGGAAGGGAACGATGACCAGCTCGGCGCCGACGTCAGCCGCGGTGCGCACCAGCCGTTCGTAGCCCGCGCGCTGCTCCTGCTCGGTGCCCCAGTCGTAGGTGGTGATCTGGTAGACGATCACGTCCGGCTCGGCGCTGGCGATGACGGCGGGCAGCTCCGCCCAGGTCGACTCGGCGAGCGGCCCGACCACTCCCCCGCCGCCGTCCGACGCCATGGACTCGAGGGTGAGGCCGCTGGCCGTCATCGCCGCGTCCAGCGGTAGCGCCTCCCCCACGGCGATGGAGTCGCCCATGAGCAGGACCGTCGACAGCTCGGCCCCGGCGCCGGATCCCGGCAGCGACCCGCCGGAGGTCACGGCGCCGGCGTCGACGTCGGCCACGGCCGGCCTGGGAACGACCACCCAGAACAGGGCGAGCGCCGTCATCGTCGCGACGAACGCGACCAGGCCGGACCGGCCCCGCGCCCAGCCGGCCCGGAACCGCACCGGGTTCTCGACGAGGGCCGTGGACAGGGCCGCGAGCGCTATCGACACCGCGCAGATGATCGCGGTGCGGGGCCACCCGGTCAGGCCGAGCCGCTCCTCGGACAGCAGCAGGTAGACCGGCCAGTGCCACAGGTACAGGCTGTAGGACACCAGGCCGAGCGCGCGCAGCGGACGAAGGCTCAACGCGCGGGCGACCATGCTGCCCGGCGCCTGGACGCAGAGCACGACCACCAGCGCGGCGATCAGCGAGTGGGCGAACAGCCCGCCCTGGAACAGCCAGGGCGACGCTTCGCCGTCGGCCACCCACCACAGGGCGGCCAGCGCGGCAACCAGCAGCACGAGGACGGCGCCCGCGCCCCGGCCGGCGAGCCGCTCCAGCGCCCGCCGCGCCGGGCCGGTGGCAACGAGCGCGCCGAGCATCAGCGAGAAAGCCCGGGTGTCGGTGCCCGTGTAGACGCGGGTCGTGTCGGCCGGGTCGACCAGCAGCAGCATGAGCGCCAGCGAGGCGAGGGACACGAGGATCGCGATCCAGGCCACCCACGACTCCGTCTGCCGCGCCCGGTCGGCCTGCTCGGCCCGGCCGGCCCGCACCGCCCGGCGGGCGACCAGCAGCACCACCACGGGCCAGACCAGGTAGAACTGCTCCTCGACGGCGATGCTCCACAGGTGCCCGAAGACCCGTCCGGCGCCGAACCCTTCCCAGTAGCCCGCGGACTCGCCGAGCAGGTGCCAGTTGACGAGGTTCGCCTGCACCCACGGGCCGTCCGACAGCGCGGACCGCCACAGGTCGGCGTCGCCCAGCGCCCAGGTCAGCAGGGTGACGGCGACCAGCAAGGCCGCCAGCGCGGGCAGCAGGCGGCGGGCCCGCCGCCCCCAGAACGCCGTCAGCGACACCGTGCCGCTGACCCGGACCTCCCGCAGCAGCAGGTCGGTGATCAGATAGCCGGACAGCGCGAAGAACAGGTCGACGCCGAGGAACCCGCCGCCGAGATGACCCGCGTGGAACAGCAGCACCCCGAGGATCGCGACCCCGCGCAGTCCGTCCAGCGCGGGCAGATGGTCCGTTCGTGTTCGGTTCATGCGTCCCACGCTCCGGGCGCCGCGTCCCGGTCCCGTCGTCGGAATGTCGCAGCCGTGTCGCAGAGCTCGCGGCGACGTGGCTGGGGCCCGTGGCGTCCTCGATACTGGGGGCCATGTCCCGCATCCTGTTGATCGAGGACGACCACTCGGTCCGGATCAGCCTCGCCAAGGCGCTCGGCAGGTACGGGCACGACGTCGCCGCCGCCGCGACCGGTGAGGACGGCCTCCAGCTGTACCGGGAGCGCGCGGCGGAGCTCGTCGTCCTCGACCTGATGCTGCCAGGGATGGACGGCTTCGAGGTGTGCCGCCGGATCCGCGCCGCCGGGACCGTCCCGATCGTCATGCTCACCGCCCGCGGCGACGACATCGACGTCGTGAGCGGCCTGGAGGCCGGCGCCGACGACTACGTCGTCAAGCCCGTCGAGCCCCGCGTCATCGACGCCCGGATCCGGGCGGTGCTGCGGCGAGCCGCCCCGGACCGGGTCGGGCCGGCCACGGCGTCCTACGGCGACCTGGTGATCGACCGTGCCGCCCTGACGGTCACGCGCGCGGGACAGGCGGTGGCGACGACGCCGACGGAGCTGCGGCTGCTGCTGGAGCTCTCCGGCTCGCCGGGGCAGGTGCTGAGCCGGCAGCAGCTCCTGGAGTCCGTGTGGGAGCACAGCTATCTCGGCGACTCGCGGCTGGTGGACAACGGTGTGCAGCGCCTGCGCGCCAAGATCGAGGACGATCCCGCCGCCCCCGTGTTCATCCAGACCGTCCGGGGCTTCGGCTACCGGTTCGGCCCGGTGTAGGGGTCCGGACGGCATGCGATCCGAGGACGCGACCCGACGGCGGAGGAGCTGGTGGCCGAGGAGCCTGCGCGCGCGGGTGATCCTGGCGTTCGTGGCGGTGGCGATGGTGGCCGCGACCGCGGCGTCCGCCGCCGGGTACGTCGCCGCGCGGGCGTCGCTCGTCGACGAGACGCAGCGGCGCGCCGTCGACTCCGTCCGCGACCAGATCACCCGGCTGGCGCCCGAGGTGGAGTACCCGCCCGACCAGCAGGCCCTGGACCGGCTGCGTATCTCGCTCGGCCCGGACTCGATGGTCACGTTCGAGGACCTGACCGCGGCGTCGGGCGGCGCGCTGGGCCTGATCAGCGACGAGCTGCGGGCCGACGCCGCGGCGGGCGGCCGGTTCGCCGTGCAGCGCGTCGTCGACGACTCGGGCCCGAAGCTGGTGATGGCTGCCCCGATCCTGCTCACGGGCGTGGACGGCAGGCAGCGCGGCTCCGGCATCGAGGTCTACGTGGTGCAGGACCTGGCCCCGACCCAGGCCCAGCTCGACCAGTGGACCCGCATAGTGGTGCTGACCATCGCGGGCGCCCTGCCGCTGGCCGTCGTCCTCGCGCTCCTGGTCTCCCGCAGCGTGCTGCGGCCGATCCAGCGGCTCGCGCACAGCGCCGACCAGCTCGCGGCGGGAAACCTCGGCGTCCGCCTCACGCCGTCCGGCCGGGACGAGCTCGCCGACCTGGCGTCCACGTTCAACGACACGGCCGCCGCGCTGGAGCGGTCGGTCGGCGAGCTGCGCGACCAGGAGGCGGAGGCCCGGCGTTTCGTCGCGGACGTCTCCCACGAGCTGCGGACGCCGATCATGGCGCTGACCTCGATCATGGAGATGCTGGAGGCCGATGCGCGCGGCCGGTCGCCGGAGGAGTTGGAGCTGGCGACCATGGCCGTCGACCGGACCCGGAAGCTGTCCCGGCTGGCCGAAGACCTGCTGGAGCTCTCCCGGCTCGATGCGGGCGCCGTCGAGCTCCGGCTGGAGCACGTGGACGTCGCCCACGTCGTCGCCGACACCATCCGCACGCGGGGCTGGGGCGACGCCGTCGACGTCGTCCCGACGGGCCCGGTGCCCGCCCGGGTCGACGTGCGCAGGCTCGACATCTCCGTCGCCAACCTCGTGGGCAACGCCCTGCGGCACGGGAGCCCGCCCGTCGTGGTCGAGGTGCGGACGGAGGCGGACGACGTGCTCGTCGTCGTGACCGATCACGGCCCCGGACTGCCCGAGGGCGTGGACGCCGACCGTCTCTTCAGCCGCTTCTATAAGGCCGACTCGTCCCGGACGAGGTCGGACGGGAGCGGGCTCGGCCTGGCGATCACGCTGGTGAACGCCCGGCTGCACGGCGGCGACGTCGTCGCGCGCAACAGTGCGGGCGCGGGCGCGCGGTTCGAGCTCCGCCTGCCCCGCCGGGAGGAGAAAGATGCGCAGGCGTAGGTCCGTCCGCGCCGCCGCGGCGGCCCTCGTCCTGGCCGCCGCGGCGCTGACGAGCGGCTGCGGCGTCGGGCCGAGCGGCGTCGAGGACGGCGGCGAGGCACCCACCGGACTGGCGGGTGGCCCCACCCTCTACTTCGTCGACGCCGCGGGGCGGCTCCGGCCCGACACACGGGACACCGGCCGCCTGGGAACCGTGCTCGGGGCGGTCCAGCTGCTCATGGCCGACGCCGACCCCACGGCCGAAGGCCTGCACAGCGAGGTCCCGGCGACCTCCACCCGAACCGTGGTGGAGGACGCCGGGGAGTACGTGACGATCTACCTGCCGGTGCGCGGCGCCGAGATCAGCGCCGTCGGGGTGGATCAGATCATCTGCACCGCCACCGCCGTGATCGCCGCGTCGGGCCGCGACGTCGCCGACGTGGCGATCTCGGTCCGGCCGACCCACGGCGCGGTGGTCACCCGCCCGTGCCCGGTCATCGGCTGACGACCGGGCGCCAGGGGCTCACCAGGTGCCCGGCACCTGGCGGGTCGTCACGTTGAGGCGGTTATACAGGTTGGTGACCCCGACGTGCAGCACCAGCGCGGCGAGCGCCTGCTCGTCGTAGTGCTCGGCCGCACGCTCCCAGACGGCGTCCGGCACCGGGTCGGAGCTGTCCGCGAGCCGGGTGATCGACTCCGTGAGCTCGAGCGCCGCGCACTCGGCCTCGGAGAGGTAGGGCGACTCACGCCAGGCGGCGACCGACGCGAGGCGGTCCTCCGACTCGCCGGCCTTGCGGGCCTGGCGCATCCCGTACTCGATGCACCAGCCGCAGCCGTTGATCTGGCTGGCCCGCAGGTGCACGAGCTCCAGCGTGCTCGCGGGAACACCCTGCCCGTGGACCATCTGCCCCAGCCCGGCCAGCGCCTTCACGCCGCCGGGCACGACCATCGCCGGGTTCTTCATCCGGGGCTGCATGGTCCGCAGGTGCGGGGTGGTGGATGCCTGAGGAGCAAACTCGTGGGTGGTGGTCTCGGTGGTCATGGCGGTCCTCTCGTCGTGGCCGGATATCCGGCCAGTCACATCGGCGCCCTGCGCGCCGTCACACCCTTGACGCCCACGAGAACGAGGATGTGACAGATGACCCCCGACGAGCTCGCCTCAGCCTTCGAGCAGCACCGCCCCCGCCTGCGGGCGGTGGCCTACCGGATGCTCGGCAACCCCGACGACGCCGACGACGCGCTGCAGGAAACCTGGCTGCGCCTGAACCGCACGGGCGACGAGGGCATCGACAGCCTCGCCGCCTGGCTGACGACGGTCACCGGCCGGATCTGCCTGGACATGCTCCGGTCCCGGTCGACCCGCCGCGAGGACCCGCTGCCGACCGGCCTGCCGGACGACACCGCGCCGGAGATCCTGGACGAGCACTCCCCCGATCCGGCGCGGCAGGCCGAGCTGGCCGACATCGTCGGGCTGGCCATGCAGGTGGTGCTGGAGAGCCTCGACCCCGCTGAGCGCCTGGCGTTCGTGCTGCACGACCTGTTCGCCGTCCCCTACGAGCAGATCGCGCCGGTGCTGGGGCGCTCGGTCGCCGCGGCGCGCCAGCTCGCGAGCCGCGGACGGCGGCGGGTGCAGTCCGGCGCGGCGGCGAAGGACGCAGCGCGGCCCGACGGCGGAGCCCGGTCCACCGCCGCGGCCCGCACCGACCGGGAGGTCGTCGAGGCGTTCCTCACGGCGTCCCGCACGGGTGACCTCGCGGGCCTGCTGGCCGTCCTCGCGCCGGAGGTCGTGCTGCGCGCCGACCAGTCCGCCGTCGACACGGCGGCGGCGTCCGCCGACCGGGGCGCTCCCCTGCTGGCGCGCGAGGTGCGCGGCGCCGCGGCCGTGGCGGAAGCGTTCCAGGGCAGGGCGGGAGGCGCCGTGCCTGCGCTGGTCGGCGGCTCCGTCGGGTTCGCCTGGGCGCCGGGCGGCGAACCGCGCGCCGTGTTCGCCGTGGTGGTGCACGACGGGCACATCGCCGCCGTCGACCTGGTGAGCGA
Source organism: Promicromonospora sp. NPDC057138 (assembly GCF_042670845.1). NCBI lineage: Bacteria > Bacillati > Actinomycetota > Actinomycetes > Micrococcales > Promicromonosporaceae > Promicromonospora > Promicromonospora sp. NPDC057138. Next base: position 12,710 of record NZ_JBHUUX010000083.1, read on the forward strand.
CCCGGCCGCCGTCGCCGCGCTGCACGTGGAGCTGCTCGGCTGAGCGAAGCTCTCCGGCGAGGACGGGGAGGCGGTGACCAATGGCAGGGTGGGCGCATGGACACTCCTCGCACCCTGGTGGCCGGGCCCGCGACGTGGAACACGATGGTCCGGCTCGACCGGCTCCCCGAGCCCCGCCCGCAGACCGTCTTCGCGCGCGGTTCCGTCCGGACGCTCGGCGGCACGAGCGCCGGCAAGGTGCTGCACCTCGCCGATCTCGGCGTGCCCGTCACGCTCGCCGCCGACGTCGGGACCGACCCCGAGGGCGACCTGATCCTGGCGGCGCTCCGGCGCGCCCGGGGCGTCGAGGTGCTCGCCCGCCGCGTCACCGGGCCGTCGGAGCAGCACCTGAACCTCATGACCGACGCGGGCGAACGCCTGTCGATCTACCTCGCGGTCCCCGGCTCGTCGCCCGCGCCCGACGCCGCGGCGGTCGCCCGCCTGGCCACGGCCGAGCACGTGGTGCTGGACCTGAGCGCCGTCGGGCAGAGCCTGTTGCCGGCCGCCGTCGCGAGCGGCGCGACGCTCTGGACCGACCTGCACGACTACGACGGCGTCGCCGAGTTCCACCGGCCGTTCGCCGACGCGTGCTCGTACGTGTTCCTCAACGACGACGGCACCGACGACCACCGTGCGCTCATGACGTCGCTGCTGGAGCGGGGCGCGAGCACCGTGGTGTGCACGCTGGGCGCCAGCGGGGCCGTGGCTCGTACCGCCGAAGGCTGGTTCGAGTGCCCAGCGGAGCCCGCGGAGGTGGTCGACACCAACGGTGCGGGCGACGCGTTCTTCGCCGGCTTCTTCGCGGCACACCTCGACGGCGCGGACACCGCCGAGTGCCTCCGCGCGGGTGCCCGCCAGGCGACGCGCGCCCTGGGTAGCCGGCACCTGAGCCCGCTCCTGGACGGGAGTGCCTAGCAGAGCCCGGTTTCGGCGACCGCCAGGTGCGCCGGCAGGTGCGCCGGCAGGTGCGCCGGCAGACGGCCCGACCGCGGTGGCGCGCCTCCGTACGGGAGGCGTGCCACCGCCGTCGGGCTGCTGGGGCCGGGTCAGCCCACCGTGCGGAAGGTCGCGTCCGCCCGGCCGGTCGCGTCGGTGATCGGGTCGAGCCGGAGCTCGTAGCCCCAGTGCCTGATGTACCGGTCGGGGTAGTTGTACGACTGGTACGACGTCCACGAGGACGAGGCCAGGCCGGCGACGGCTTTGAAGCTGGCGTCGGACCGGAAGGTCGACGTGCCGTCGTACCGTGCGAGCACGAAGTCGAAGTTGTCGTGTCGCAGGTAGTGATCGGGGAAGTTCACGGACTGGAACGAGACCGTTCCCGTGCCGGCCAGGCCCGGGACGATCCGCCACTGCCCGTCCTGGGCGGGCGACACGTTCGGGTCGATGCGCGCGTCGTAGTTGGCGTGGCGCACGTACCGGTCCTGGTAGTTGTAGGACTGGATCCGGCTGACCGCCGTGCTGCCCCAGCGGGCGACGACCCTGCTCCGCTCGGCCGCGGTGATCTGCATGATCGACCCGTGCCGCTTCAGCGTGCCGCCCAGATTGTAGGGGCTCACCGTCTGGAAGTTCTGGGTGCTGCCGAGGTTGGACGAGCGGATCGGCATGTATCCGCCGCCGGTGGCGAACTGGTCGAGCCAGAGCGTCCAGGAGGTGCCGTCGTTGGACGGCATCCACATGGGGCCCTCGACGACGTTGCCGCCGCCGGTGCCGTTGGTGATGCCCATGTGGGACAGATTCCCGATCGTGGTCCACGTGCCGAGGATCGAGTTGCTCGCCTCGATCGTGATCTGGCCGTCGGCGGAGGCGCGGTAGTAGCGGAAGCCGCCGACGCTCGTCGGCGACTCGACGATCTGGGTGTCGATGATGCCCTGCCCGCCCGGGCGATCGATGTAGAGCTGCGCGGGGGTGAACGTGCGGAAGTCGCTGGTGCGGGAGTAGTAGATGCGGTGCTTGGTGACGCCGTTGAGGGGAGCGTTCGTGGCCCAGTAGACGACGTAGTCACCGGTGGCGGGGTCGTAGATCGCCTCGGGTGCCCACGCGTCGCCCGCGCCCGGGATGCTGCCGGCGACATCGACGAGGCGGGGCTCGGACCAGTCCACCAGGTTGGTGGACTCCCAGACGACGAGCGACTTGCTGCCGCGCTCGGAGGCGTCGGGCCATGACGTACCGCTCGCGATGCGCAGGTCGGTCGCGATGATCCAGTACTTGTCGCCCTGCGGGGAGCGGACGATCGCAGGGTCACGGACCCCGCGGGTGCCGACGGTCGACACAACCACGGGGTCGCCGTTGTTGAGGTCCGTCCAGTTCAGCCCGTCCGTGCTGTGGGCAAGGAAGATCTGCTCGCCGCCCGTGAACTCAGCGCTGAAGTGGGCCATCAGGTAGCCGGTGAACGGGTCGAGGGCGGCCGCGCGCTGGGCGGTCGCGACCCAGGTCCCCATCAGCAGGGCCAGGGCGGCGAGCATCGCGACGGTGGTCGTCATCGTGCGCCGTGGGAGTGTGACGGCTCTCACGTGGGCGTTACTTCGAGTGCTGCTCATGGTTCTCTCCTTCGAGGACCTCGCTGAAGACGGGCGCCTGCGCCCGGCGTCGTGCACGAACGCCCTGATGTTAGCGCTCACAACGGGCCGCCGGAAGATGCTTCCCGGACACAGCTCCACCCCCCACGCGCAACTAAGGGTTGCGCATTTTGGTCCACCCGTGAGACAGTCATGTGCAACCAAAGGTTGCACTACAGAACACTGGAGGAACTGAGATGGTTGACATCCTGCACCGCGTCGGCGCCGTGGCACCGCTGGAGAAGGTCTACGAGGCGGTTGCGACGCCCGAGGGCGTCGCCGGCTGGTGGACGAAGGACACGACCGGCGAAGGGACGCTCGGCGGCACGCTGACGACGACCTTCCACGACGGCGCCGGGGAGCTGCTCGGCTCCTTCGAGCTCGAGGTCGCGGAGCTCGACCCGGCGGGGACGGTGGACTGGCTGGTCACCGACGGGCCCGAGGAGTGGATCGGCACGCACATCCGCTTCGACCTCAAGGAGGAGGACGGGTTCACGATCGTGCTGTTCAGCCACACCGGCTGGAAGGAGCCGGTCGAGTTCATGAACCACTGCAGCACCAAGTGGGCCATCTTCCTGATGAGCCTCAAGGGGTTCGTCGAGACCGGCACCGGCGAGCCCTCGCCGCACGACGTCCAGATCAGCAACTGGCACTGATTCCGTGGTCTGCTAGCAGCCGACATGACGAAAGGAAGTCCGTGATGGAGTACGGCACGATCGAGCGAGAGATCTACATCGAGGCCGCGCCCGAGGTCGTCTTCGACGTGGTGAGCAACCCCGAGCACGTACGAGAGTGGTGGTCCGACGAGGCGGAGTACGGCCCCCAGCCAGGGGATCCGGGCTGGATCAGCTTCGGGGACGTCACCCAGGACGGCAAGAAGGTTCAGCTCACCGTCGCCGACGCCATGCCGTACACGCACTTCTCGTTCCGCTGGACCCACGAGGACGGCGAGGTGGCCGGCACGGGAAACTCCAACCTCGTCGTCTTCGAGCTGGTGCCCTCGAACGGCGGCACCCTCCTGCGGTTCACCGAGAGCGGCTTCCGCGAGCGCGGCTGGGACGAGGCGAAGGTGGCCGCCGAGCACGCCGACCACAGCACCGGCTGGGACTACTTCCTGCCGAGGCTGAGCGCGTACGCCGCGACCGTGGGTGCGGGCACATGAGCGTGGCGGTGGACGACGACCTGTGGTCGGCGATCGGGGACCCCACCCGGCGGCGGATGCTCGACCTGCTGCTGAGCGACGGCCGCGGGACGGCGACGAGCCTGAGCGAGCAGCTGCCCGTGACCCGGCAGGCGGTGGCGAAGCACCTCGGCGTGCTCGACCGGGCCGGTCTGGTGCAGGGCACCACGGCTGGCCGGGAGAAGCTGTACCGCGTCGACCAGGCGCAGCTCGCCCGCGCCGTCGGGCAGCTCATGGAGGTCGGCTCGACCTGGGACGCCCGCCTCGGACGCATCCGCCGGATCGCCGAGCGCATCCAGCGCGCGGCCGGCGGTGCGGACGGCCCAGGAGCCGGCTCGGCGGCAGGCGGTAAGCCGTCCCGCTGAGTCGCGCTCAGCGGCGTGGCCGGAGGGCTCCGTCCAGCACGGTCGCCAGCTCCTCGGCCACGCCGTCGGCGTCATGATGCCCGACGACGGCGTCCGCCCCCGCCAGCACGTCGGCGTGGGCGTTCGCGACGGCGATGCCCCGGCCCGCCCAGGTGAGCATCGGCAGGTCGTTGGGCATGTCGCCGAAGGCCCAGACGTCGGCCGCGTCGACGCCGAGCCGCGCGCACCAGCGCGCCAGGGCTGCGGCCTTGTCCACGCCGGGCGGCATGAGCTCGGCCAGTCCGACGGCGCCCGAGTACGCCAGGTGCGCGCGCTCCCCTATGGCGGCGCGCACCGCGGCGAAGAACTTCTCCTGCGCGAGCCGGATCTCCTCCGGCGGGTCCAGGAGGATGCCCGGCGGCGGGATGCGCGCGGGATCGAGCGCGAGGATCTTGGACACGGGGCCGCGAGCGCCTGCCGTGCCGAGGGTGTCCTCGACCGGCACGGCCCAGAGGCCGGGGTCCAGCGCGGGCTCCCGGTTCGGGTAGTGCGGGTCGAACGCGACGCCGTCGGGCCGCTCGAAGGCGAGCGCGGCGTGCGGCAGCGCGGCCCGGATGCCGGCCACGACGCCGCGGACGGCGTCGTCGTCGAACCCGCAGGTGTCGAGCGTCTCGCCGGAGGCGAGGTCGAGGACGCATGCCCCGCCGATGCAGATGACGCGGCCGTGTCCGCCGACGGTGTCGGCGAGGTGCGTGAGCCAGCGCGGCGGGCGGGCGGTCACGAAGACCACCTCGACGCCGGCCGCGTCCAGGTCCGCGAGCACCTGGCGGGTGCGGTCGGAGACCTTGCCGTCGCTGCGCAGCAGCGTGCCGTCGAGGTCGGTGGCGACCACCCGGGGCGGTCGGGTCACCGCCGATCCCATGGGTTGACGAACGGAACGCCCATGGGCTCAAAGTCCGCCACGTTGCGTGTCACAAGAGTCAGACCGTATGCCTGAGCGGTCGCCGCGATGAGAGCGTCGTGAGCCGGCCGACGATCAGGCACGTGAAGCCGGGCAGCGGCATCAGCCACCGCTTGGTCGACGTCCAGCACCCGCCCCGAGTAGCCGGGCAGCACACTCTTCTCCAGCCAGGAATCCAGGATCTCAGCCTGCTGGGGATCGCGTCGTCGCTTCGACTCGATACCAGCACGCAGCTCCAGCACGGTGATGACCGAGAGCGAGGTATCTGACGGCGACAGATCTCCGGCCCAGTCGTTGAACTGCTCCGAGCGCCGTTCGGCTGGCTTCCGGAGCTCGGACACGATGTTGGTGTCCAGAAGAAACTTCACCAGTCGATCTCCCGCGTCGAGCCCTCAGGACGCACCGGTTCGAACTCGATCTCTTCAGGCATCACGAACGCATCCGCCAGGCTGACGTCTGTGCCCGTGAGTCGCTGGTAGTCCGCGAACGTGAGTAGTACATGCGACGGCCGACCGTGGTCGGTGATGACAACCGGACCGCGGGCGGCGGCACGCTTGACCGCGCTCACATCGTGATTCAGCTCGCGAGACGTAACGATACTCATCCCGACCACCTCCAATGTAGGTACGTGCCTACATTACGCTGCGGACACCTCCAGCGCCACAGCCGCTGTGGGATGACAAGGAATCTCGACCACCGTCGACATCAAGGGTCAGCCGATCGCCAGGGCGGCCACCGACACCAGAGCAGAGGTGACGAGCAGAACGAGCACCACGCGCTCGTACCTCGCACTGCCGAAGGCGTGGAACGCGCGCGACCCGACTACCTGGCCCAGCACCGCCGCGACCACCAGGGGCAACCAGCGCTCGTACGTCTCCCACATGCCAGCGATCACCAGCGCCGCGACGCTCAGCGGGAGGCGCACGAGCGATACGGTGACGAGCGTGTCCCGCATCGCATGCGGCGTCAGGCCCCGGTGGACGAGGTAGTAGACGCTCGGCGGACCGCCGAGCGAGGTCGAAGTGCTCAGCGCACCCGAGAAGAACCCGGCGGGCCCAGCCCAGGCCGGCCGCACGACGGCGCCGCGCTCGCGCGAGCGCAACCTCAGCAGCACCGCACCGATGACCACGCACGCGACGAAGATCTGCAGGCCGACGGCCGGCAACAAGGCCAGCAGCCAGGTGCCGACCAGCATCCCCGGTACGGACCAGCCGGCCAGGGCCCACACCTCACGGGCGACGGGCCGCGGCATGCTGCGCCGCATCGCGAGGATCGCGACGTCGCAGACCGTCCCGGTGATGATGATCGTCGACACCGCTTCCGCGCCGCCGATGGTCGCGGTCAGCAACGGGGCGCTCAGCAGCGCATACCCGAACCCGGAGAGCGACTGCAGAGCAGCACTCACGAAGATCAGGCCGAACAGCGCACCGACGAGGACCGCGCCATCGAGCTGCACCGGCTCAGGCGGCACGCAGTCCGGCGGCGGGCAGGATGATCTTGTCGATGGTGGAGACCAGGAACTCGCGGTCCACGGGCTTGCCCAGCATGAGCACGCTGTACGCGACCATCGCGGGGCCGATCATGCACAGCCGCTCGACGTCGGCGTCCGCCGGGATCTCACCGCGCTCGATCGCGCGCCGGAAGAATATGCGGTTGATGGAGGCGCGCGGCTCGACGAGCGCGTTCTGCGCCGCGGCGGCGAGCTCGGGGCTGCGGGCGATCATGGACGCGATCCCGGCCATCACCTTGAGCTTGCGCTCGGCCTCGCGCATGGTCGGCGGCTTGACCATCGCGACGAGGTCCCCGCGGAGCGTCCCCGTGTCCGGCAGGGCATCGAGGTCGATCCCCTTCGACTTCATGCAGACGACGGCGTCGAGCACGAGGTCGGCCTTGGACGGCCACCTGCGGTACAGCGTCGCCTTTCCCGCCTTGGCGCGCGTGGCGACCATGTCGACGGTCATCCCGTCGTAGCCGGTCTCCGCCAGGACGTCGAGCGCGACTTCCAGGATCTCGGGATCGCGGGTGTGGTCCCTCTTGCGGCCGAGGCGTGGTTTCACCTCGGCGTACTCCGTCTGCGTCATCGCAGCCGCCTCCTCTCTGTCCGGTTCGACCTTACCTTCAGGTTAATTATTGAACCAGCCATATCCGGAACTCCCAAGTTCCGTATATGGTGGCGTCCATGTCCGATACCTCAACACCCGCGACCGACAACCGTCGCTGGATCACGCTCGTCGTGGTCGGGCTCGCACAGCTCATGGTCGTGCTCGACGCAACAGTCGTGAACATCGCCCTCCCCTCGGCCCAGGCCGACCTCGGCTTCTCGGTCGGCGAGCGCCAGTGGGTCATCACGGCCTACTCCCTCGCCTTCGCCAGCCTGCTCCTGCTCGGCGGACGCCTCTCCGACCTCATCGGCCGCAAGCGCACGTTCGTCGTCGGCCTCATCGGCTTCGCCGTCGCCTCGGCCCTGGGCGGCGCGGCCGGCACGTTCGAGCTGCTCGTCGCGGCCCGCGCGCTCCAGGGCATGTTCGGCGCCCTGCTCGCTCCGACGGCGCTCGCCGTGCTGACCACCACCTTCACCATCCCGAAGGAGCGCGCCCGCGCCTTCGGTGTCTTCGGCGCGATCGCCGGTGCCGGTGGCGCCGTCGGGCTGCTCCTCGGCGGAGTCCTGACGGAGTCCCTCGACTGGCGCTGGAACCTCTACATCAACGTCGTCATCGCCGCCATCGCCCTGGTGGGGGCATCCGTCTTCATCCCGCGCATCACGCGGACCGGCCCCCGGCCGAAGCTCGACGTCCCGGGCACGCTGCTCGTCTCCGGCGCGCTCTTCGGTCTCGTGTTCGGCTTCTCGAACGCCGAGACCGGCGGCTGGGACGATCCCCTGACCTGGGGCATGCTGGCCGGCGCCGCCGTCCTGCTGATCGCGTTCGTCGCCTGGCAGCGGCGGGCCACGCACCCGCTCCTTCCGCTGTCGATAGTCGTCGACCGGAACCGCGGCGCCGCGTACCTCTCGGTGCTGATCGCCGGCGCGGGGATGTTCGGCATCTTCCTCTTCGTGACCTACTACCTGCAGCTCACGCTCGAGTACTCACCGATCCAGACGGGCCTCGCGTTCCTGCCCATGATCGCGATGCTCGTGCTCGCCGCGCAGCTCGGGACCAACCTGTTCGTGCCCCGGTTCGGCCCCAAGCTCATGGTGCCGATCGGCATGACGCTGGGCGCGATCGGCATGATCGACCTCACGTTCCTGGACGCCTCGAGCACGTACGTCCCGAACGTCCTGGCGCCGCTGATGGTCATCGGCTTCGCGATGGGGACGATCATGCCCGCCTCGATGCAGACCGCCACGCTCGGCGTCGACCGGCAGTTCGCCGGCGTCGCGTCGGCGATGGTGAACACGAGCCAGCAGGTGGGCGGCTCGATCGGTACGGCGCTGCTCAACACGCTTGCCGCCACGGCCGCGGCCGACTACCTCGCGGCCCACGCACCCGTGACCCAGGAGGTCGGTGTGCAGGCGGCGATCCACAGCTACTCGACCGCCTACTGGTGGGGCGCCGGGTTCTTCGCCCTGGGTGCCCTGCTGTCGGCCGTGCTGTTCCGCCGCCGCGGGGACGGCCTCTCGCTCGCCCAGCCCCGCCCGGCTGCTGATGCCGAGATCGCCGCAGAACCGGTGAGCGTCGGCTGAGCCGCGGTTCCGCCGGGCCCCTCCTCGAGGAACGCGGGTGAGGGACAGCAGGGGGCGGCCGCCGGTTCATCCGGCG